>CAZVHL010000215.1:0-2465 GCA_964626925.1 uncultured Nitrospiraceae bacterium | reverse complement strand
GAACTTTCATGGGCCTTCTTCATCCATCTGGCACAGCGGTTTGCATCCAGGGGGATTCCAACAGACGGGATGCCGAGTTTAATGCATAACCTCATTGCGTTGGCAAGCTCCGGAACACAGGCAATTCCCAGTGCACCGGGTTTTTGATGTTCGTCTTTTATCTTCTTAAAAAGCTTCTTGAGATCCGTTGATACAGAAATGTAGGGATGAATACGATACTTCTTCAGCAGAGTGCTCCCGAGATAAATAAAACAGTCTTTTGTACATCCTTTGCAAACGGATTCATATTCTCCGGCAACAGATTTGCATTCAGGCCTGAAATCACGCAGGCAATGGGCAATAAGCGAGAACTTGTACGTACTCTGCTGAAACGCTTCTTTGTAGATCCTGTTTACAAGCTCAATCTCGATCATATATAAGTGATACTGAAATTCTTTTGTTCGGAGGATGCTGTCAAATCTTTGCGAAACAGGGAGGGTTTTTAAGTGTGTTTTAACTCCGGTGGTATAAACAGACAGTGATTCTTTTAAATTTTTTATGATAAATGAACGGAGTGATTTATCAGCCCGGACTCCCTTAATCCTGTTTACAAAAGAACTTTTACAGCCGGCTTTTTGTATTTGTATAAGAAGTTCCTTTTCATCAGGACATTGTGTCAGAAACAGATTGGTCAGTTTTCTGATAGCAGAGTAGTACTGATCTGTATCAGTATCGCTTCCGTATAAAGAATAAGTTTTTCCCTGGAGAGTCATCGATCTTATTAATTATAAAGGGTTGGTGCCGGAGGGGGGAGTCGAACCCCCATGTCCTTGCGGACAATGGATTTTGAGTCCACCGCGTCTGCCATTTCACCACTCCGGCTTAGTAGTAAATAAATAATGAAAGCAAGTTATTATACCACGAAATGGAGCTTATCCATGGCTGTTTAAGAGTCTGATAATAAACGTAGTGCCCTCGCCCATTGTGCTTTCTACCTCAACTGAGCCTCCCTGCTCTGCTATGATTCCATGTGCTATTGAAAGACCAAGGCCCGTACCTTTATTAACCGGTTTTGTAGTAAAAAAAGGATCAAATATTTTTGCAAGAACTTCTTGCGGAATGCCTATACCATTGTCTGAAATTCTTATTTCAGCCAATTTGGATTTGTCATCATATGTAGTTTTCAAATGAATCTTTCCCTTCTTCTCCGATTCTGATATGGCATACTCGGCATTTATTATCATGTTTAAAATGACCTGCTGCATCTGTTGTCTGTCAACATCTATATAAGGGAGTTCCTGATAGTCCTTTACGACTTCTATCTTGGTATTCTTCAGCAGATATTCATGAAGCTCAATCGTCTTGTCAAGAATATCATTTAAATTCTCGGGGGTTTTTTGTGCAGGAGTCTGTCTCGAAAAGGTCAGCATATTTTCTGTTATCTTTTTGCATCTGATAGCAGCATCATAAATATTATTAAGATATTTTTTTAATGTATCATCAATGTCCTTCATGAGAAGCATCTCGGTATAACCGATGATTCCTGTAAGGGGATTATTTATCTCGTGTGCTACACCGGATGTCAGTGTACCAAGAGAAGAGAGTTTCTCCAGATGATATATCTGGTCTTTTAAACGGTGATTTTCAGTAATATCCTTCATTATATATACAACTGCGTCATGTTCATCATGCGATATGGGAAAACAGCTAATGAGGTAATCCATATCATTTATCTTTCTTTCTATAGACCGCGGATTGAATGTTTCGTTTTCTTTTGGCAAAACGCACCACTCATGAGGGCCTTCAAGTCCAAATAATTCAAAGTACGGCTTCATTATTATGTCAGCCGGTTCTTTTCCAAAAAGATTTGAAAATGCCTTGTTGGTTCGCAGGATTTTATAATTTTGATCTAATACAAACATATAATCGGTGATCGCATCAATTATGTTTTGCCACCATTTGTTACTCCTGTAAATTTGCTTAAACAGAAGAGATTGCTGCTGCATCTCCTCATCTCTTTTTTGCTGATCATTTGTGTTATTCATGATAACTATTAATTCCCCGGTAATATAATCAACCCTGCACCTGTAGTACAGAAATTATTCAGTATCAGGTGTTTCTTTAAACTTTTTTATAGTCTCGCGCTGGTAAGATAACGTGTATTGAATAATTTCCTTCCTGACAGAATCATTCATATTTAAATATTCAAGAGAGATTTCATAAGTACCGTTGTCTAATCCCGTTACTCTCTTAACCGCACCATAGGCAAATACTGCCACAGGAGGATATGTTGGCAAAAGAAGTTTGATCTTCATGAGGTCCCCTTCTTTAACAGGAGTGTTAACTGTAAACCTGATTCCTGATGCACTTATATTCACTGATTTTTTGCCTTCTGACAGGAGACCTTCTTTTTCAAGAATAAAATGATTAATTATAAAATCGAGTTTGGTTTTGATTTCAGCGATCATATCGTACATTTTCCTGTT
>CAZVHL010000214.1:0-2482 GCA_964626925.1 uncultured Nitrospiraceae bacterium | reverse complement strand
CATGTTCAAAATATCGGCATTGAGTGTACGGAGTGCCATAAACAGCATTCCTGGACAGTAGATGAGGAAACAGCAAAGACACTTTGTGCGGATTGTCACGACTACCAGGATCCGGGCACCTTTTTAGGCAATGGGGTAGAGAAGCACAGCTGAATGTGCAGTGGAAGTGGTGTATGCAATCGTAATGTTGAGTACGCATAACACACAGTTTAATTGACAGAATGAAAGTGTATTTGTTAAATTTTGTTACTGACTGACCTATTTAAGGAGAGAAGATGGATAGACGTAAATTTTTAAGCCTTTTATTAAGTGTTTTTGGTACAGGGGCGTTTGTGTCTTTTGCCTATCCGTTGATCAGGTATCTGGCTCCTCCTGCGCCGAATGTTAGAACAGCCAGGCTTACCTTTAAAAAATCTGATATAAACGATGCAAAAGAAATTCTTTTTCAAAAGACTCCAACCATAATAATTAACCGACCGGGCAAGGGATACATCGCTCTTTCAAGAGTATGTACGCATTTAGGCTGTCTTCTGGAATATGATAAATCACAGAGAAAACTGGTCTGCCCCTGCCATGCCGGAGTATTTGACCTTGAAGGCCGTGTTGTTTCGGGCCCCCCGCCTAAACCTTTGTTAACATTTCCTCTCAGAGTAGAGGGTGAAGATATAACGATAGGATAAAATTATGTGGCAAAAGATTAGAGATGGTGTGAACATCAGGATAGGGCTTTCGGAGCTGATTGATAACAAGCTGAAAGGATACAGGGTCCCGGGCGATACGAATATTTTTTATACAATCGGTATTGTTACGATGGTTGCTTATATCGTTATGGCGATCACCGGATATTTCCTCCTGATGTACTATGTGCCTCATTCTGAACATGCGTTTGGCAGTGTACAGAAGATTATGACGGTTATCCCGTTTGGCTGGTTTGTGAGGATGATTCATGTTGTAGTGGCTAATCTTATGGTAGCACTTGTCTTTATTCATCTTGTTTCTATATTTTTCATGGGTAACTATAAAAAACCGAGAGAACTAACCTGGCTGATCGGAGGCCTTGTTCTGCTGACGACACTTGCTTTCTGTCTCAGCGGTTATCTGCTGCCGTGGAACCAGAGAAGCTACTGGGCTACCACAATTGTGACAAATATACCTACAGCATTGCCTATTCTCGGGGATTTTATTGCTAATACCCTGAGGGGCGGAGAAGTAATTTCCGAAATAACGCTGACCCGGTTCTTTTCGCTTCATGTAGGGTTTTTACCGCCTATCTTTTTGATATTGGTTGGACTGCATATGTTCCTTGTATGGAGGATAGGATTGTCAGTCCCCCCGCTCAGTCCGTCTGCGAAAGAGGAAAAACCCTGGACTGGATACAGGCCGATTTCATATTCTAAAAGTTATCCTTTTTATCCGAATTTCTTGCTGAAAGAAGTTTCGATGGTGATGATGTTTTTTGTTGTTACTTTTTTCATTATCACTTTCATGCCGATGCTTTTTCTGCCTGAAGCAGCAAACATGCCTGCTGATCCGTTAAAAACTCCGCCGCATATAAAACCGGAATGGTATTTTCTTGCACCATATCAGATGCTGAAAATGATACCGAATAAGTTTTTTGGTATAAGCATTCAACTTATCGCAATAGTGATATTACTGTTTTGGCCGTTTATCGATTCAGGAGAAGAAAGGAATATTCTTAAAAGACCCCTTCTATTGGGAGTATCTCTGATATTATTGGCTGCCTGGTTTGTGTTAACAGTGATGGGGAGGTACTCGTGAATAAAATCTTTTTCTTTTTGTTCATTATGATATTTGCTGTTTCATCATTTGTGGCAGCAGGATACAGGGAGCTTTTTGAAAAAGAGTTTCTCAGCAAACCATGGGGCTCTGAAATAAAAATAGAAAGTGCCTGTCTGGAATGCCATACCTCTGATGTAATGAACATTGAGCTGCAACAGATTCCTCAAGACTGGAAAGCAAGCTGGCACTACCAAAATGACGTATCCTGTCACGATTGTCATGGCGGTGACAGTGAAGATGCCACTATGGCGATGTCACATAAAAGGAGTTTTACAGGAAAGCCTGATCATAAAGATATACCTGAGTTCTGCGGGAAGTGTCACATAGGAATCCTGAAGAATTACGTTGAAAGCGGTCATGGTAAATCACATATAGTAACGGGCGAAGGACCGACTTGTGTAACATGTCATGGCTCACACAATATTCAGAAAGTGAATATTGACATAATTAATTCGCAGAGATGTTCGCAATGCCACTCATATGAAAGGGCGAAGATTATAAAGCAGGCTCTATTTCTTACTGATAAAAAGATAGTAGCAATCGAAAATGATATAAAGGTATTAAAAGCAAAAGGGGTATATCCGGAGCAGGAAGAAAAAAGCCTGTTTGATACCCAGGCGAAGTTTCGGACACTATTTCATACAATTTCTGTATCGGTCATTAGAGATAAGACATATTTTTT
>CAZVHL010000213.1:0-2482 GCA_964626925.1 uncultured Nitrospiraceae bacterium | reverse complement strand
ACATCATACCAATTGATGCAAGTCTTTCTGAATGAATCTTTTCCTTATAAAGGCGTGCATGTTTAATAGCTATGGATGCCTGACATGAAATAGTATTCATAAGTTCAATTTCATTACCTGTAATCACGCTGTTAGAGACTTTTTCTCCAAGAACCAATAATAGTTCAAGTTTCTCATCAATAAATACCGGCACCACAATTTCACCCTGCAGGGACTCAATTTCATTTCTCATATTTCTGACAACATCAGCACCGATTTCTTCCTCGATCTTGTTTAGTCCGTCCTTGATAATAATTCCGTCATAGGATTCGAGAAATTTCACTATTGAAGACTGTCTGCTAATCTTGAATTCGTAATAATCCCTGTCATCTGCATCTAAACTCTTTGTACGTCCATTTACAAATCTACTATAAGCAACACCGTATTCACCGCCTGGAGCATCCGACAATATAAGAATATTTTTCAGATCCAGTGATGAGAAGATCACTTCTCCAATAAAGTTGCATATATCGTTAACATCAAGAATCGCAGAAAGCCCCTGGCTTACTTCCCGGATCGTTGCATAATAGTCGCTGTGTTGTTTTTCGAACGCACAATAAAAATGATCCTTAAAATGCAGATTCAATTTTTCTGGCAGTTTCTTCTTCATGATCAGTTCATGCTTCTCCTGTCAACAGGCCTTCCAATAATAAGACTTGCATTTTCATTGCCGATACCGAGTGAATTTATCATTATATTGTTCAATCTTGATTTGCGCGCCCTGTTCGGAACATAGTCCAGATCACATTCCGGGTCGGGATTTTTATAATTGATCGTTGGAGGAACTATGTTGTTCTCTAAAGCAAGAAAACAGGAAGCTGCCTCAATCGCACCTGAAGCACCGATCGTATGGCCTATCATCGATTTGATTGAACTAACCGGTATATTATAAGCATGTTCATCAAATACGGCCTTTATGCTTTTAGTCTCGGCTCTATCATAAGACAGTGTTGCGTTTCCATAAGCATTTATATAATCAACTTCCCGAGGGCCTATCTCCGCATCATTCATAGCCTCTTTCATCACTCTGGCGGCCTCAATGCCGTCAGGCTCAGGAAGTATCATGTGATATGAACTGCAGTTAGTTGAATACCCAAGAATCTCTCCATAAATATGGGCGTTCCTGCCGACTGCATGGGATATCTCCTCCAAAACAAGTATCGCCCCGCCTTCACCAAGCACAAAACCGTCCCTTTCATTATCAAACGGCCTGCACGCGCTCTGGGGAGAGTCATTGGATATTGATAGAAACTGCAATTTACTGAAAGCATCAAAAGCAGCGGACGTAACAGGAGACTCAACCCCACCAGATAAAATAATATCCGCTTCGTTATTCTGGATAAGTCTGAATGCCCGTCCTATAGCGTTAATGCCTGATGCACATGTTGTAGAAATAACCATATTGGGACCAGTAAAATTATATTCCATAGCGATATACCCGGAAACAGAATTGGATGACATTCCGGGGAAATTAAAATGATCGGATTCATCCGCTGCTGACCTGCATCCGGCTGTCATATTTGCCTGATAGATCATCGCCCCGCCAAATACAGAACCTATGCAGATGCCAAATCTTTCAGTATTTTCAGATGTCAGCACCAATCCTGAATCATCAATAGCCATCTTTGCTGAAGCAAGGCCAAAATGAACATAACGGTCTGTTGTTTCAGCAATATGCCTGGAAGTGAACTCCAATGGATTAAAGTCCAATACCTGAGCAGCTATTTTGGAATCAAATCCAGAAGTGTCAAAACCTTTGACCAGATCCACTCCGGACTTCCCATGAACAGTTGCCTGCCAGAACTTTTCCTTCCCACTTCCGTTTGGAGAGATTACACCCAGGCCTGTCACAACAACTCTTCTTCTTTTCATTTCGCTACATTAACCTGTCTTCTCACAAGAATAATTGCATATCAACATACTGATATGATGAGTATGACATATATCTACAGCGTCAAGTTTGAAAACATTAGAAACTGAGTAATTATTATGGTGGTTTAATATACCGGAGAGGTTTGTTTGAAGACTCCACTGGTCTTTAGTCATAACAAAACCGAATCCTAAGACTTTATTTATAAGCAGTGCTCTATACTAATATTATAAAATCATGGAGAAAATGGATGAGTAATTATCATCCATAACAATAAAAAAATCAAGGAATTTCATGCTCCTGTCATTGCCTGCTTTGATCACTTCAATTTTATGTGCGATTTAGTTTATAGTATATGATCTGTTTAAAATCCCGGAAAAGGAAAAAATGAATTTGGATTCAGACATGAAATGCAAAAAATGCAACGGAAACCTTAAACTAAAAATAGGCTGAAGGAGTGTTAAACTGTGCTGCATGGAATGCAGCAGTAGTTATTCGTTGCAGGAATATAGTGCGCAGTTGGATGAAGACAGTTTGGAACAATTATCGCATCGCTCTTGCGATAGAGTCTAG
>CAZVHL010000212.1:0-2485 GCA_964626925.1 uncultured Nitrospiraceae bacterium | reverse complement strand
CTATAGCAAAATATATTGTCAATGATGAGGCAAGTTTAACCCATATTATTCACCCGGCAAAGGAAATCAGTATTGCAATATGACTGGACCTTCTTTTACGATTAATCATGGATAATCATACGTTCCGTGTTCTTGAATTTGACAAGATATTACAGATGGCTTCTGTCTTTGCGGTCACAGCTCCGGGCAGAGCTATAGTTAATAGTACCAGGCCCCTTAAAGATATCGCAGAAATAAGAGAACGGATAGCTTTTGTTTTAGAGTGCCGGAGACTTCTGGCTGAGGATACTCCTCTTGGTATAGAAAATATTGATAACTTTACCTCAATTTTCCAGAAAATCAGACCGGTTGATGCAGTGCTGGAGACTTTGGAGTTAAGGTCCTTTTTGCCGCTTTTCTATTCTTCCATGAATCTCAGGAACTGGACCGGGAGCACCGAGTACCCGCATCTTGGCGCTATAGTATCACAATTAAATACACATGCTGATCTCAAAAAATCTATCGAATCTTCGATAGATAGTGGTGGTACTGTCCGTGATGGTGCATCCGCCGAGCTATATTCCATACGACAGAGTATAAAATCAAATGAAAAGAAGATTAGAGGGATACTGGACGGAATTTTAAAGAAGAAAGAACTGGAACCACACCTTCAGGATTCTTACATGACCGAGAGAAACAACAGGTGGGTCATTCCGGTAAAATGGGACTCGAAGGGCAACGTGTCTGGTGTGGTTCATGATATTTCAAATACCGGTGAGACAGTATTTATAGAGCCGTATTCTGTCCAGCAGGTCGGCAATGAACTTGAATTGTACAGAGCGGAAGAGAAAAGGGAGGAATACAGAATTCTGCAGCGGCTTTCATCTCAATTAAGGAAACACGTACATCAAATTGAGGAGGATTATAAAATTGTTGCAGCAATTGATGCTGTCCAGGCCATAGCAGGGTTTTCAGAGCAGATGAAGATGTCTGCTCCTGAAATAAGTGAAACAGGTTATATGAAAATCGTCAGTGGACGACATCCCCTCTTATGGCAATCGCTAAGTAAGGAAAACCGTGTGGCTGACATTACCCCCCTTGATCTGGAACTTGGCGGAAATCATTCATGTATGGTCATAACAGGCTCAAATGCCGGCGGAAAAACAGTTGCTCTGAAAACGACCGGAGTGCTGAACCTTATGGCGCTCTCGGGTATGCATATTCCGGCAGCCTACGGCACATCAATCCCTTTTTTGCAAGGGGTCCTTGCCGATATAGGTGATGAACAGTCAATTGAACAGAACCTCTCCACTTTTTCTGCGCATATTATGCGCATTTCCGGAATTGTAGATCAAAGCAGTTCAAAGACGCTTGTCATTGTCGATGAACTTGGGACCGGAACAGACCCCGAACAGGGCGGAGCTTTGTCATGTGCTGTTCTGAAGAAACTTAAGAAACTTGGATCGCTTGTGCTTGTATCTACTCATCTTGGCGTGTTAAAGGCATTTGCTGGTTCTGAACAGGGACTGGTGAACGGTTCAATGGAGATGGAGGAAACCCAGATCAATGGCATTTCATCTTTCAGGCCTACCTACCGTCTAGTGATTGGAGAGCCCGGCATATCTCATGCATTTGAAATTGCGGAATCCCTCGGGTTACCCAAAGATATCATAAGAGATGCAAGAGAATTTATTACTGGTGAAGGTGCGGAGGTTGATTCTCTTATCGCTGAACTTAAGAAAAAGTCTGCTGATCTGAAAATCCGTTTCAGGGAAAATGAAAAAATGAATCAGGAAACTGCTGGTTTAAAGAGATACCTTGAGGAAGAACTGTCTGCAATCAATGCTGCTAAACAGGAAACACTGGCAAAGGCAATGGAAGAAGCTGAGGGTATTCTTGTTGATGCAAAAAGAGAGGCCCGGGATATTATCAGGACTATGAAACAGTCCAGTCTTTCAGAAGCCAGAAAAAACTTAAAAGATCTTGAGGAGAAGCATGATGAGATTAAGAGAGCAAAAGAGGTGTATTCAGCTGGAAAGATTAAACAACTCAAAGATATCAGGGAAGGACGGAGCGTGTTTATCAAATCCCTGGGTCTGAATGGAACAATTCATTCGGTCAATAAGAAGGCATCAAAATGCAAAGTAGTAGTTGAGGGGAAGGAAGTAGTGGTACCATTCAGCGAGCTTTATGAACCGTCAGCTGCCGGTACTAAAGAGAAGTCTTCCGCAACTTCGAGTACCGGAAAAAGTGTATCGCGCTATACATTTTCCGGTAGAGCTGATGATAGTGACCTTCCGAATGAACTAAATGTGATTGGTCAGCGTGTTGACCCCTCACTCTCACTTGTAGAGCGGTTCCTGAATGATATTTCATTAGCCGGGATTAAACAGGTGAAAATAATTCATGGAATAGGTACCGGAGTTCTTGCCAGTGCAATACGAGATTTCCTGAAAGATCATCCTCTTGTTGAAAGCTGGAGAAATGGGGATGAATATGAAGGTGG
>CAZVHL010000211.1:0-2502 GCA_964626925.1 uncultured Nitrospiraceae bacterium | reverse complement strand
TTCAGGTACGTCGTAACTATGCAGATTTATTACTGTATTTGACAATTTATCAAATAATGCTTTCCGGGTCTTTACGATCATAAGAACTTCAGAGTCATCCTCTACCTTACCCTTCCACGAGTAAATAGAACGTATGTTTTTTACAATATTTACACATGCCGCAAGCCTGGATTCGACAAGGACTTGTGCAATATTCGCAGCTTCGTCTTCATTGGGTGCAGTAATATATACTACTATTTCTTCATTGGTCATGGGCTCTGACATCGGGATATATTTTTACAGAGATATTGGGTAAAATGCAAATTAATTCATGTCATATGCCATGATTTCAGGTCATGGTATAATTGACTTTGATCTCTATAGTATGTTAAAAAAGTAGTCTATCTCAAATTGGAGGATTTGTAATGTACGCGATCATAGAGACAGGCGGCAAGCAGTATAAGGCTACAGAGGGCGCGACACTAAAAATTGATAAAATCGATAATAAAAAATCGGTAACATTTAATAATGTATTAATGGTGTCGGATGGAGACAGTATAACTTGCGGAGACCCGTATATAAAATCTGCCAAGGTTTCTGCTGATGTTATAGTGACAGAAAAAGACAAAAAAATTCTTGTATTTAAACAGAAAACAAGAAAAAATCACAGAAAACTGAGAGGTCACAGGCAGCAGTATACGTCGGTTAAAATCAAGCAGATACAGGCTTCTTAATATGTGGAGGGTAGAAAATGGCTCATAAAAAGGGAGTTGGAAGCACAAGGAATGGACGAGACAGTGAGTCTAAGCGTCTTGGTGTAAAAAGGTATGGCGGGCAACTTGTAAAGGCCGGAAATATTCTTGTCAGGCAGAGGGGTACGAAGTTTCATCCCGGTTTTAACGTTGGCAAGGGTGGTGATGATACTCTTTTTGCTTTGATTACCGGAATAGTCAAATTTGAGCATAAAGACAGGAAAAGACAGAAGATCAGCGTTTATCCAGCAGAAGCATAACAATATATCTTCATGAAATTGCATAATAAAAGGCGGGTACATCCCGCCTTTTTTGTTTTTAACAACAAGTTGGCATTTTAAGAATAATAGCGAATATTCAAATCATCTGTCCTGTCTAAAATTTCTTCGAATTTCTTGTATCATAATCAAAAAACATGTGAATTGAAAAATGAAATTTGTTGACCAGGTAAAAGTTTATATTAAGGCAGGACACGGCGGCCGGGGATGTGTCAGCTTCCGGCGGGAGAAGTACATTCCCAGGGGAGGACCGGATGGAGGTGACGGAGGTCGGGGTGCCCATATTATTTTTTCAGCCACAAAGGACCTCAACACGCTTCTGGATATTAGATATCAGCAGCAGTACAAGGCTGACAACGGCCAGCATGGCATGGGGAAAAACATGCACGGCAAAAACGGTAAAGACTGTGTTATACCAGTTCCGCAGGGCACTCTAATTAAACATGCTGATTCCGGCGAAGTGCAGTATGACCTTACTGAGGACGGGCAGACATTTATTGCTGCGAAGGGCGGTCGGGGCGGGCTCGGTAACACCAATTTTAAAAGTTCCAGACATCAAACTCCCCGATTTGCTCAACCGGGTGAACCCGGCGAAGAAATGACACTATTGCTGGAATTAAAGTTGCTGGCTGATGTAGGATTAATTGGTCTACCGAATGCCGGCAAATCTACTCTAATATCAGTCCTGTCTTCTGCAAAGCCTAAAATAGCTGATTATCCGTTTACTACCTTGAAACCTGTACTGGGAGTTGTCAAATACGGGGGATATAAAAGCTTCATAGTAGCGGACATCCCCGGCTTAATAAAGGGAGCCCATGAGGGCACTGGACTGGGATTTCAGTTCTTGCGGCATGTAGAGAGAACCTCGGTATTACTGCATCTGGTCGATATATCAGAAATTGCTTCAGGTGAACCTGAAGAAAATCTTGAGAGCATTAACAGGGAACTAGCACTTTATAGTCCGGCACTGATCAAGAAACCGCAAGCTGTTGTTGGTACAAAACTGGATATTAAGGGTGATAGTAAGCGACTTGACAGGCTTGAAAATTACTGTAAAGATAAACGCTATGATTTTCTTCAAATATGCGCGGCTACGGGCGAAGGATTAGAACCACTTATACAATATTTAGCTAAGATAGTGGAGCAACATAAGGACAGCGAATGAGGAGCAGGAATGAGCTTGCAATTAACTAACTCTCGACTTTTTGAGACATAATGATAAAAATGAAACGGCTTGTTATAAAAATAGGAAGCAACCTGCTAGCGTCAGCAGCAAAAGGACTGAATACTAAAAGACTGCATACAATAACTCGTGATATTTCAGAGATAATAAATGCTGGCCATGAGGTTGTGATAGTCTCATCAGGTGCAATCGCGGCAGGACTGAAAAAGCTTGAGCTCAGGGAGAAGCCTCATGATATAAAACTTCAGCAGGCTGCTGCTGCTATCGGTCAGTCAAGCCTGATGTGGGCTTATGAACAGAACTTTGCGGA
>CAZVHL010000210.1:0-2514 GCA_964626925.1 uncultured Nitrospiraceae bacterium | reverse complement strand
GGTACATGTGTTTGGTCGGCTGGCAGCCGCTTTTATCTTTTTAATTTTTAACTCTGAGTCCGCCCCGATAACCCCTTTTTTCAAACGACGGAGAATATTGTATTCTCGGAATTTGATAAATGATGTGGCAATATTGCCGATAAAGATGATTTTAACACAAAAGAGAACCCCTTATAGAGTGATTTAAGTGCATATTTTACAAAGAATGAAGTTTCTTGAGTTGATTGCTTCATGTATTTTAGTATCCGGGCAAAGTTCACCCATAAACAGCGAATATCAGCCCACATTTGGTGTCTAATCTTACCTCTATACCTGCTTTTGGCATTGGAATAATGATAACCTAACTGAAAAATAGTGGCTTCAACGTTGTTCCGTTTTTGTAGGATTTCAATTGGTGTTTTTTCTATCCTCCTTCTAATCTGGTAGTTATCAATATCTTTTTGGCTAAAATATCGATACGATTTCTCGGTTTTAATGCGCCATTTATTACTGCCATCTTTACAAGTAATCGTTGTTGAATCAATGAGTTCATCCGTAACTGTATCCAAAACAGAGAGCCTTCCATTATCCAGAAAATCTAATTGGTATCTGCCTTTTGCACCTTGTATGGCATGAAGGTACAGGTTAATGTTTTTATCTTCACAAAACTTCTGATTATCAGGACTATGATAAGCTCCGTCTGCATGGGCATCTTCTATCTTATCGGGAAACACTTCCTGGGATTTTTCAACATCGTCTTGAAAAAAATCAACATCGGAAGTACTTGCTTTCCGAACATCAACATTACCAATAAGGTTTAAATCCTTGTCATCATCGCAACTTTCAGTGACATTAATGCTATATCCTTTCACTTTTGTGCCATCTTTATTCCGATAATGACAGTCCGTATCGTGTGGGGATTGAACCGATTGCGCCGATATTTTTTCTTTTTCACGACTTACTACTACTTTGTTTTCATCCAACTTAAACTGCTCATTGAAAACTCTTTGCAATGTTTTATATTGAGGACTTGGGGAGTCCGCAAATAAAGGTAGTACCTTGTATATCAACTCACCAAGTTGATGCAGCCGGGTTTTTACTTCTTCGCTGGAGCAGGTATAAACAACTTTATTGCCCTCAAGCTTGAGTAGATCCCCTAAGCGATCTTCGGTTGCTTTGTCAAGCTTACCGAATTGTTTCACTTGCTTATAGAATAAGCGAAGGGTTTCATGTATTAGTTCGTACCGGCTGAGCCAAGCTATATTGCTCCCCAACATCTTACTGTCCATGCGGATGCGTTTCCCACTAACCTCAAAATCAATACATTGGCTTTTTGTGATTTGTGAAAAAACAGTATCAAATAAATTTTCGTTACCGGCTTTGGCATGCTCATCAATACGTTTGCGGAATAAATAATAGGTTGAGTCAGTGGGGACTAAATCATCCGCGTTAAGTAAGCCTATTGCACTGCGGGTAAGCATATTAAAACGACAATTCTCAAATAGTTTCTCATCGCTTAACCTTTCTGCCTCTTTAAGTATCATCATTGCTATTAGTACGCGAATAGAGGAATTGGGAGTGCCATTGTTGTTGCAGTACAGAGGACTGAATATATTTTCATCAATTCGCATTGTTACTTGCTGACGAAATTGATTGTGCCATGCAGACTGCTTTTCGTACAATGAAAGTGATTTGCCCGATAATAACGATCCTGGTGATGTGAAGATATTCAATTGGGCTGTTTCTAGTGATTTTCTAAACATAATAGGCTCAATAAGGTAATGATCCAATATACGAATAATTATCTAATTATACAACTAAATATCTGACTATTAATCTTTTATACTCGCTCGGGACTTTTCGGAGTGGACTCAACTATATTTAAAGAAATCCCTGAATTCTTGATAAAATGCCTCCAGGTTAATCATTTTCTCAAACATAAACTTATGCGCCGTTGACCATACTACATCATGATCCACATGAAAACGGAGGTTAAGTGCTCTGATCCCAGAACTCCTCCCTAAGCGCTTTGGTCTCCTCTTTTGTATACATTACTATTTAATATGAACGAACAGCCCGAACCCTGAATGTAAAAGTCTTTCCATGCTTGCTGGAATCTCCACTGCCGGCTTTATAGACCCATGCATGATCTCGATCCTGCTCTGTTGAACTCCAGTACCAGGCCCATGTAGGTTCTGTTTTCTCCTGAACCAATCCATTGGTAGTTGGATCTCCATCATTATCGAGAATCATATCAATGATAAGTTCTTGGGTGAATAACATATATAGTTCTCTGTTGGCTGGAAGATACCACTCCGGACCCAGATTTCTGCACAATTGAGCTGCACTGGTAGTCCGTTGATGTCCCAGAATCGCTTTAGTATTTGAAGATCCGTCAGTTGCACTCAAGGCTGAAGCACCCACTGCAGTATAGGGGTTGTCTGTCCATGTCACCCCTTCTCCGCCATCAAGATCATCCAGACTTGCTATCAATCCGTGTACACCGGTATGGTCCACAAAAAAAATGATGCCTCC
>CAZVHL010000209.1:0-2528 GCA_964626925.1 uncultured Nitrospiraceae bacterium | reverse complement strand
TTTTTTGAATTCCATGGAGCAAATTTCAGCAAAAGAAGCATCCCCGGAATCGCTATCAAGGTGCAGACTATAAAAAAACCGAACCAGCCTATCTGCTTTACGAAAAAACCTGTTGGCGCTGATGCCAATACTCTTGGAACTCCCATAAGGCTGGTAAGAAGCGCATATTGGGTAGCAGTAAATTTCTTGTTTGTAATACTTGCCATGAATGCTACATAGGCAGCCGTACCCATACCGCTGCTCAGATTTTCGAAAGCTATAACACCGGCCAGGGCCGGGATGTTTACGCCGATACGTGACAGAAGGGCAAAGCCGGCTGTAGATACAGCCTGGAAAAAACCGAAAATCCAGAGCGACCTGTTGATGCCAATCTTCAACATTATCACTCCCCCTGCCAGCCCTCCGATTATAGTAGCCCAGAAACCGAACAGTTTCACAACAGTGCCGATCTCTGTTTTTGAAAACCCTATATCGAGGTAAAACGGAGTCGTCATTGCGCTGGCCATGGTATCTCCCATTTTATAGAGCAGAATGAATGCCAGTATCCATATGGAACCATTTCTAGAAAAATATTCAACAAGGGGATTGATGACTGCCTCTTTCATGCTTTTGGGTGTCCCGAAAGGCGTGGAAGGTTCGGGAGTCATCAGGGTAGTTAGTAAACCGGGCAACATGCATGCTGCCATTATTAAATAAACCATAGCAAATGACATATGATCTGCCATTATCAGTCCGCCTCCTGAAGCCAGAAGCATTCCAATGCGGTAGCCGTTTACATAGAAAGAAGAGCCAAGTCCCAGTTCTTCATCAGCAAGGTCTTCTCTTCTGTATGCATCAACTATAATGTCCTGCGAGGCGCTGAAAAATGTTACGAGAAAAGCTGCCAGCGCAACTATCCAGGGAGACTTTCCCGGGCTGGTCAGACCCAACCCTGCAATCGAGCAAATCAACAAGATCTGTGCAACAATAAGCCATCCCCTCCTGCGACCAAGAAAAGGGAGTGTGAAACGGTCCAGAAAAGGGGCCCACACGAATTTTAAGGTATAGGGCAGGCCGACAAGTGCAAACAGTCCGATTACAGCCAGGTCTACACCTTCCTCTTTCATCCATGCCTGCAATACAGTGATCGTGAGAAGTAAAGGCAATCCGCAGGCGAAACCCATAATAAATGAGACGACCATACGGCGACTGAAGATTACTCTTAGCATTTTGTGCTGCATATATTTAATTGATTTTGCTTATTCTTTCTGAATTGGTCTCAAAGCAATGATACCCGGTTTGTCAGTTATATATTCGATGAAATCCTCATCAACCACTCTCTGATGCTTACTGGAGGCATGCCTGAAAGTAACCGTATTTTTCTTCATAACAATTATACCTACATGCGAAACATCCAATCCCTGTGTTTCTGAATATACACCGATGTAATCGCCTGTATTCAGTTTGTCCACAACAAAATTATCAATCGCTATTGAAGGAATATACACTATTTCACGTTCGCTGCACGGAATGCCTGCCAGAAATCGTGTTCCATCATTTTTTTTATTCAAATTTATTATAATTGATTCATTTTTTCCATTGCTGATACTTACAGATATATCATTAACTAAACTTGAATTAAACTCTGCCCAGTCAGTAAAAAAATGATTCCGCCTTTTATAAGATATCTCACCTGACTTGTATCTCACTTTCTTGAGGTTATCCGTAAACTCAGAAAAAGATATTGATATGCTCATCGCTTCTATGTAATCGAGGAAGGTGAAACAGTCAATGCCTCCCAGATTTATCACAAATATTTCGGGAGTATCTATATCGCCAATTAATGTAGATTTTTCGTAAGGAGTATCAAGAAACTGTCTCGACAGAAACTCTATTCGTGCGCCAACAGAAGCTATTTTTGTGGATTCTTTTAATATTTTATCAAATTTCTGTTCGGTCCAGTTGCCAAGGTTAATCTGCTCTTCCATTGTTTTTGAACTATAGCAAAGCGACTTGGTAATTTCAACGCGGTTAAATTGATAAAGATGACCGGCACAGGCTGCTCTCTAGTGCTATTGCTCTATTGAGATGATTCCGTTATGATATTTGCGATATCATATGATCAGTTCTATCAAACAGTTTTTCGAGAAAAATATAAAACCTTCACCTAACACTTCTGTTGAAGTTAGCGAACATTCCCTTCAACTTGCCACATCCGCCCTGCTTATAGAAATGATGCGTGCTGATGCCGAGATTAGCGAAGATGAAAGGGATACGATAACAGATATAATCCGATCAAAATATGGACTTACTGAAGATGAGATATCCACATTGATTCAACTGGCTAAAGAAGAGATTGTGAAAGCAACAGATTACTTTGAATTTACCTCTCTTATCAATAAGGGTTTTTCATACGAGCAGAAGGTGAAAGTAGTCGAACATTTGTGGGAAGTTGCGTTCTCAGATGCGAACCTTGATAAGTACGAGGAACATATGGTCCGTAAGATTGCAGGTTTGATATATGTATCGCACAAGGATTTTATCGATGC
>CAZVHL010000208.1:0-2540 GCA_964626925.1 uncultured Nitrospiraceae bacterium | reverse complement strand
CCGAGGGTAGAGGCTTTCTCAACTGCTATACGAGTCGTAACATCAGGTGGCAGGACGCTATCACGATATTCAGGGCTTTGCTGTTCAAACAGTTCCCATGAGGGCATACTGACTACACGAGCGTTAATACCCTCTGACTTCAACTGCTCATAAGCCGTGATGCATAGAGAAACCTCACTTCCTGTTGCAAGCAGCAAAATGTCTGGCGAATTATTTTCTGTATCAGCCAGTATGTAAGCGCCTTTTGCAACGCCTGAAGCAGGCGCATATTTTGTGCGGTCGAGTGTGGGCAGGGCTTGACGCGACAAAATCAGTGCTACCGGTTCATGCTGAAGCTGCATTATTACACGCCATGACTCAACAACTTCATTGGCATCTGCAGGTCGCAATGTGACAAGGCCGGGAATTGCGCGTAAGGACGCCAGCTGCTCAACCGGTTGATGGGTAGGTCCGTCTTCTCCGACTCCTATTGAATCATGGGTAAAAATATGAATAACCGGAATCTCCATCAAGGCGCTAAGTCTTATAGCCGGTCGGGCATAGTCACTGAAGATAAAAAACCCTGAACCAAATGGACGAATTTTTGACAGGGACAACCCGTTGATAATTGAACCCATAGCATGTTCCCGTACACCAAAATGAAAATTGCGGCCCTTTGGGTTTTCATCAGAAAAATCACTATCTCCTTCTGAAGTCAATGTGGTCTTTGTTGATGGAGCAAGATCTGCTGAACCGCCCATTAACCAGGGGACATTCTTTGCTATTGCGTTTAGTACTTTACCGGAGGATACACGACTGGCAATACCCTTTTGATCAAAAGGGAAAGTCGGTAAATCCTTATCCCATCCCTCAGGTAATTTGCGGTGCTGCATCAAATAAATTTGATCAGCCAGAGTTGGATACTGCTGGCGGTATTCTTCAAACTTTGCCATCCATGCATCACGAAGTTCTCGGCTGCGTTTGCCTATTCCTGCCTGAAAATGTTCTTTGACACCGTCCGGAATTAAAAATTCAGAATCTTCAGGCCAGCCGTAATTGCGCTTGGTAAGCTTGATTTCATCTTCCCCAAGAGGTTCACCATGTGCAGAGTGAGTGCCCTGCTTATTTGGAGAACCAAATGCGATATGGCTGTTTACTATGATAAGGGTAGGGCGGTCATTTGTGTTTTTGAAAGTTTTAAATGCCTGTTCGAGCATGTCAAGGTCATTAGCATCTTCTACACGCTCCACATTCCAGCCATAGCTGATAAAACGGGCTGCGACATCTTCACTGAATGTCAGCGAAGTGCTGCCCTCTATTGTGATATTGTTGCTGTCATATATCCAGCATAAATTGGCAAGTTTGAGGTGGCCCGCAAATGAGGCTGCTTCACTCGTTACTCCTTCCATCATACAACCATCACCGCATAGTGCGAATACATCATAATCGAAAAGCTCAAAGCCCGGACGATTGAAATACCCTGCATTCCATCGACTGGCAATAGCCATACCCACACTGTTTGCCGCGCCCTGTCCTAACGGGCCTGTTGTAGTTTCTACTCCGGAGGTCCATCGGTACTCTGGATGCCCCGGACATTTACTGTCAAGTTGACGAAAGTTTTTTATGTCATCCAGTTCTACCGAAAGATTGCCAAGCACTTCGTACATGGGGTCAACGGTTTTAACACCGCACAGGTGGAGTAATGAATATAACAGCATTGAAGCATGGCCAGCTGAAAGCACAAAGCGGTCACGGTTAGCCCATATGGGGTGATCAGGATCGTAGCGCAGGAAACGCTGCCATAAACAATAAACTACCGGAGCCATTGCCATAGGCGCTCCGGGATGCCCGGAGTTGGCCTTCTGGATCGCGTCCATAGCCAGGGTACGGATTGTGTTGATACAAAGACTGTCCAGTTTGTTCTGGTTTTGCATTAAAAAAAACCCATCATTTTAAAAGGTGGCAATCGAATCGATTCAGAGATTATAACACCTTAAATAAAAAAAATGATGATGAAGAATGAATTATTATTTTACTTTTCCTGTAAAAACATAATCATTGTTCTTTGCAGAACCGTGACACGCTATACAGCCCTTTACCTTTCCCTCTGCAAGTATCTCAAAATTCGGGTCATATTTTACCCAGAACCAGTCACCTACAGCAGTATTGTAACCTTTCACTTTGTACATAACTGTTACTGCAGCGAGTTTTTTCTCTGGTGTATAGTTTTCCTTTACTATTATTGAGTTGTTTTTGAAACCTTTCTTTTTGTCTAATGATTTCAGAGCGATGTCGTTTACATATGTAGTGAGCAATACGCCATGAGGCTCTGTTCCGGCATACATTTTTCCTTTTCCCGGCCATAATTCCCATGTTTTATAGGGTTCGTGTCCTATTATGTAATGGCGAAGATCACCGCCGGCCGGTATCGGCATTGTAGTCCTGGTGCCCATTGCCTGGGTTTCATAAGGAATTACCATGTGATCATGACCAGCATAAGTAAAACCGGCTAAACTTACAACAAAAACCATGATAGATAAAATTAATGCATATGTTTTCAT
>CAZVHL010000207.1:0-2629 GCA_964626925.1 uncultured Nitrospiraceae bacterium | reverse complement strand
TTCGTAAGTTCCTTTCCAAATCAACTGTCTTCTGGTAAAATGTGCTATGCAAGAAGGCACCCTGAACAAAAGACTGCCTCTCCTCCAGGATGCTGACCTCAACGGAAAAGTCGTCCTTATACGTTTCGATCATAATGTTGTAAAAAATGGTGTTATCAAAGACCCGTTCAGGATTGATAAAACACTGGAAACGCTGTATTACACAGTAGACCAGGGCGGCAGGCCGATCCTTATGACTCATGTTGGCAGACCACGAGACAAAAAAACCGGAATGATCACATGCAGTCCCAATGAGTCAGTAGAGCCTATCATTAAATACCTGAAGAAGAAACTCCATACAGAATTTTATGTTCCTGAATGTGAGATCGATCCTGAACTTGGCATATCTGGGATGGGGAATTCCGTATACCGTGCAATCGGGGATTTAAAAGACAGGAAAATTGGCGGCATCTACCTTCCAAATACCAGATGGTTTAGAGGTGAAGAAAGCGAAGGTTTTTTCAGGGATAATTTCGCGGTGCTTCTTTCTGATCTTGCTGATGTTTTTGTAAATGATGCATTCGGGTCCTGGCAGCCCCATGTTTCAACATTTGATATTGCAAAATTTACCCCCTCATACGCCGGCTTTCTGATGCAGCAGGAGATAGAAAATCTCAACAAACTCATTAATCCGAAAAGACCATTCCTTGCAGTAATAGCCGGTGCAAAGTACGACACAAAGATAGGGCCATTAACCGCTATTTATGAAAAAGCAGATCATTTAATCCTCGGCGGTGTTTTATACAATGCATATTTATGTGCTAAATACAATATATCCATAAAGGGCATTTCTGACAAAGATGTTGAGGCCGCAAAAGGAATTGTCAATAAAGACAGGGAACAGAAAAAAATTCTGGAAATGCCGTACATTATTGAATCTGACATAGTTGAAGAAAAGATAGAGGGAAAATACAGGACCGTATCGATTGATAGTTTCAAAGAGGGAAACCAGTATAATTATGTGCTCGACATAGATCCAAAATCCCTTTCCAGCCCGATAGTTCTGGATGCATTACTCAATGCCAGAACGATTTTTGTAAATGCAGTTATGGGACTCATGCCTCAATTCCCGGATGGTTCAAAGGCCCTTGATGAAGCAATTGACAGAAACAAGGCAGCGTTAAAGATGTATGGCGGAGGTGACACACTGCAGGAGTTTAAAAATCTCTGCCCCGGTCTTTATCTTTCTGTTTTAGATAATGCGCAATACTACTTTTTTACAGGTGGCGGAACAGTCCTCAAGGCCATTGAACAGGGCAGCCCTTATGGATTAAAGCCGTTACAGGCATTGATGGAGAATAAGGAGCGATTGGGGAAAAGCTCATAGTGATAAATGCATGCAGGGCCGCAGCACTAACCGTCCTTATTTTCTTTTATCTGTCATCTCCAGTTTCATCTATTGAAGGCCCCATTCAGGCAAAAAACCTTTACCCTCTATTCTTGCACCTAAACCAGCCATATATGGAAAAGGCTGATATTGAAAATTCGATGAGCTACAGTCTTTCACATTCAAGCATTTATACTGTTCAGGAATCCGGTGAATGGATTATCCATCTTGACATGGAAATCACTGAACTGAATTTCAGATATAAAAGGATTATTAATGATTTCATTGAGTTTGGTATTGATATTCCGGTTCTAATGTTTGGTGGCGGTTTCATGGATGGATTTCTTGAAGGCTATCATGATACATTCGGATTTCCTGATTACGGAAGGAGTGCAAGACCCAGGAATGATTTTCTTTATGAAGTAAGAAAAAACGGCCGGTTAATTATTGAAGGAAAAAGTGGCATCAAATTTGGTGATATCAGGTTTGCCATAAAGAAACCGTTACTGTCTTCAGATGCCTGTAATTTAAGTGTGAAGATGGATCTTGAGGTCCCAATAAGTAATGCGAAAAAGGGTTACAGCAACGGCAGTCTTGATACTGGAATCTCTGTTTTAATGGATAAGGGTCTTACCCAGAATATAATGACTCACCTGAACGTGGGAGCCGTATTCCCTGGCAGTGTCAGGGGTCATGAAAAATTGGATGTTAAGAATTTCATTTTTGGCGGAGCTGCTGTAGAAGTAGCTATCAGGGACAATCTCGCTCTTCTTGTTCAGGTTTTGGGACAGACAAGAATATACCCGGTAACAGACTTGAGGGCAGTAGACCGGGAAGCGGTTCTCATTATCTTTGCCGGACGGTATAATACAGAAAAAGGCGGTTTCGATCTTTCACTGACCGAGGACCTCAGTGAATCAGGCGCACCGGATTTTATTATTAACCTTACTTATAAAATAGATATTTAAAGATATGATGAACGATCAATTAATTCATGAATGGGTAGTATCCCACCTCACAGGCAAACTATCAAGAACTTATGATGAAGTAAAAGCAAACCTTGAGGAAGACAGAAATAACGAATTTAAAGGCTATTACCCGGACCTGATCCTCAGTAATCACGGAATGGTTCTCGCTATAGTGGAAGTCGAGACTAATAGTACCATCACTGCTGAAAATGCCACTAAATGGAAGGAGCTTTCAGAACTTGGAGCAAAACTTATCTTAATGGTTCCCAAGACATCAAAAGCAAAAGTGATCGAT
>CAZVHL010000206.1:0-2639 GCA_964626925.1 uncultured Nitrospiraceae bacterium | reverse complement strand
CGCCAAAAAGTGACGAGCAGATATTTAGTGACGCCATGAAGAAGGTGCAGGAAATA
The DNA here is from genome assembly GCA_964626925.1 of uncultured Nitrospiraceae bacterium. Classification (GTDB taxonomy): domain Bacteria; phylum Nitrospirota; class Thermodesulfovibrionia; order UBA6902; family UBA6902; genus CAZVHL01. The sequence continues at coordinate 2,583 of CAZVHL010000206.1, read as the reverse complement.
AAAGAGTTCCGGGATATCCCCATTCGCCATAGCAAACGGAAAATTACTGCTGAACATAAGAGCGACATGAAGAACAGAGAAGAATACAGGGTGCTTGAAGATGTAGTAATGGGGAGGAGACGAATAAATCTTCCTGATACTCAGGAATATGTAGAATGGACTAATCCGGATTACAGGGATGACATGATAAGTGAACTTCATGGAGGGCGCTACTCTGTTCAGGACACTCTTGATATCCATGGCTATACATTTGCAGAGGCTGAATTAGAAGTGGAACGTTTTATCCGGGAATCGTTAATGAGAGGATTACGCTGCATAAAAATCATTCACGGCAGGGGACTGCGCTCTCCGGATGGGCCTGTACTCAAAAAAGCCGTGATACAATGGCTTTCGAGACGGTTCAGAAAGCATGTTATTGCGTTTGTTTCAGCAAGACAGTGTGATGGAGGCCTGGGTGCGCTTTATGTGCTTTTGCGTTAGAACTAACAATGCACTTAGCTCTTATGGAGGGTAACTGCTTGAAATTTTAAGATTAATTGTTCTGGCAGTGATTTTATCATATAAATATATAACATAATTATTTGATGGCCATATGAATTAATTTTGGCAGGATTATGATAAAATTGTTCAAGGATTCAGGGCATTTCTTATAACCATTTAATTTGATTTATTGTTTTGTAGCTCTTAAGTTAAAAAGCAAATTATTCAATATTCGTTATGCATGATAAGAAATACATCTTTGAGCGTATAGAAGAGAAGAAAACGGACTATCAGAAGTATGATTTTTCGGATAAAGAAAATGACGCACTGAAAACTTTTTTTGATCTTGCGCAGGAGCTGGATGACATAGAAGATTTTTACAATTTATGTGTCTTAATTCCAAAGCAGATATTTAACAAGGATGCGTATCTTTACATCGTAGATCCTAAACTCAATTCACTTTCTCTCATAGCAAAAACTGATCAGCTGGATCGTGAATTGCATACACCTCCTGCTGATGATGTTAAGCCCTCTGAGGAGCCCTATTATTCTGAGAAAAATAATCTCGTGCTAACTATCAGAGGGAAGCAACCGTTGATTGAAGAGCTTCCTTTTGAAGTAAAGGATGATGTAATTGGTCTGCTGGTCATCTGTCCTGGTAAGGAACTTGGAGAGCATCGCGAACTTTTTTTCCAGAAATACGCGAACCGTATCGGCTTCAACATACATAACAGGCTGCTTGTTGAGAAAAATATTGAGCATCTGAAATTTATACAGTCTCTTGTGGCTGATATTGAACATAATATTATTGTTCCCAATATGGTATATAAATTATTCCTCAGGGGGCTTAGGAAAAAAGTAGAGAAAAATTCTGAAATGGAAAGACTTTTTATCGATAAATCTTCTGCCGGTCAGTGTGATGCTGACTGTATGAAGGACTTTTCAAACGAGTTAAAGGACATCAATTATGGGTTGAATGTGGAACTTGAAAATATAGAAAAGCATTACAAGAATATGAGTCTCTTTATCGAAACCCTTTTCAGGAAGAGTCATTTTGATCAGGGAAGGCTTACACTCCGAAGCAAGCCCTGCAATATAAGAAAAGATGTTGTTAAGCCACAGCTGGACAGATATATTGAGCAATTCAAGAGAATGGGGATATTGGTCAATGACGAATTAAGCGGCATACCTGATGCTGAGGTAATAACTGTTGTAGATGTTGGGCTGATTGCCCAGGTTTATGCTAACCTCTTTTCAAATGCAGTTAAATATACTCAGGAAATTGAAACACAGGATGGCGAGAAGAAAAAATATATGTCATATGGATATGAGATTGTTAGAGACTTTTTTGGACAGGACAAGGATGGTGTAAAATTTAATGTCTTCAGTACAGGGAATCATTTAACAGAACACGAAAAGGATAATGTTTTTGAAGAAGAGTTCAGAGGAGTAAATGCCGCTAACAAGCCGGGAACAGGACATGGCCTGGCTTTTATTAAAAATGCGATCGAAATACACGGTGGGGTGGCCGCTTATGAGGCTACTAAATACGGCAACAATTTTTATTTCATCCTTCCCAAATCCTGAAAATGAATCCTGCCTTCTGGAGCTGATGTTATAAGATTTTTAAGTCCACTACTTGTTGTCTATATATAAACTCTTTATCCAATCGATGTATTTTGCCGGCGGGTCTATAATCTTCATCCCCAAAGATATCTTTTCTCCAGAAAATAATCCTATTTTAGTCCATATGATTTCACACATCAGTTTCATTTTTTCGTCTGATTCAGTACTGAAATATAACTCAAGAACTTCGATGCCGGTGAATTTATTTTTGTCATGAATTGAGGATTTGATTAAATATCGAATGCCACTTTCAGAAACATTCTCAATTGAACCATAATAAGGTTTTTCATCCGAAATTATCTTTGCTTCTAAATCAGTATATATTCTTTTATGCTGCCGTCTTTCCATTGTTGCAGTTAATCCTTTTATAGAATTGAGATTGAATAATACATTTTAGCAAATAATGAAACACAAAGCTTGCAATAATTGCCAGGTCGCCTGAAAAAATATCCTGTACAGCAATTATATAACAAGAGA
>CAZVHL010000205.1:1418-2639 GCA_964626925.1 uncultured Nitrospiraceae bacterium | reverse complement strand
ATGCTCCGCTGCATCGCTTTAGCAGGGGTCAGTCTTGCCGCAAAAACCGCCGGGTATATAGCTGCAATAAGCGCAAATATAAATATTAAAGCCGGGAAAAATGTGAACTGCCTCATGGTCATTACAGGATAGATGAGCTCTGTGATAGTTACGCTCGCTAACTCAATTCCCATGTAGTTAATTCCATAGACCGAAAAGATTTTCATTATAAGTAATCCAAGCCCAAGTCCGAAGACAATGCTGATTAAAGAAAGCGAGGCTGCCTCAAAAAAGATGACAAGCGCCATGCTTGCGGGTCTGGTGCCGATTGCTCTCAGCACCCCGAATTCAAACATTCTTTCATAAAGCGACATGAATAATGTGTGAATAATGATTACCGCTACTATACAGAAAACAAGTGAAGAAGTTATAACCGTAGACATGTCGGACAGTTCTATCACACCGTCAAGTTGAGGGACTATGTCTCTCCACCCGAGCGCCTCGTTTCCTGACTGTGAGTATTTATCCCAGAATGTCAGAGACCGGTCTCCTGCATCATCGATGCTATTAAATTTCAGTGCTATTTCGTGCGTGGCATTACCGAGCGACAGCAGTTTACGTGACTGGTTTATGTTTATAAATGCCATCCCGCTGTCGACTTCCCTCATTCCCATATGAAAAATACCTGTAACCCTGAACATATCCTGTGATAACTGACCCGTATCAGCCTGAGCCATAGTTAAAACAAGACGGTCTCCAGTTTCAACCTCAAGTGTCTCTGCTGTTTTTGAGCCGATCAGAATCTGCCCCGCAGTTTCAGGCGATAGATAATCTCCTTCCTGTATAGCCTCATCAACCATCGACATATGTTTTTCGGTTGTTGGAGCAATTCCATAAAGCATAACTGAGTTAACACCTGCGGCGGAACTAAGCATCGCAACGGATACGGTGCGCTCGGTATAACCCGAAAGCAGTTCTTCTGAACCCAGGGATTTTATGATGTCATTAACATTGATTATGGTCTTTTCCACCTCGATTGTATCGCGAAAACCATCTGCATGTATCTGTCCCTGACCAAGCAATGAATCTGTTGCTGTCCTTATCATGCTTCCGAGCATACCTATATAAATTCCGTCAATAAAAATCAGGCAGGCAAGAGTAATACCGATTGCCAATCCAGATAACACAGTTCTTCTGGTGTTCCTGATAACATTTCTCCATGCAAGTTTAAGTAGTATCATT
>CAZVHL010000205.1:0-1318 GCA_964626925.1 uncultured Nitrospiraceae bacterium | reverse complement strand
GTTAATTTATCGAATACATACCCGCCGTATTCGATCGGGACTGGATATGCTATACCGTATATCGAAAGAATCCAGTTAGCGAATATTCCCATTATTGTTCCGATGATTATACTTATAATCGAGAGGAATAAAGATTCCAGCATTATGAGTAAAAATATCTGAAAGGGTCTTGTGCCAATCGCCTTTAATACACCGAACTCGCGAGTTCTTTCAAGAATTATCATGAGTATTGTGTTCAGTACTCCGAACGCAATGATTATTGTAAAGATCACGATAGTGTACCAGTTGCCTTTGATGTCTGCCTGCATAGCCCTGTAAAATTGACTTTCTACCACCTGCCACGGGTCTACTTCAAGAGAAGCATCTCCGAGGGAAGCCTTTATCAGACTTGCGGTCTTAATCGCCTTTGAATGATCTGAAAGCACGACCGCTATCTCATGTATCCGGTTTCCGAGACTGAGAAACTTCTGAATGCTGTTTATGTGCATATAGCATATTGAAGCACTGCCGGTACCTAAGCCCTTTGCTGTAATACCAACAACAGTAAAGAGATCGTTAGCAATTGACCCGTCAACTCCCTGTGCTATCAGGGCTATTTCACTGTTGATGTCTACTTTCAAAATCTTTGCAAGTCCATGACCAATAACCACTTCATTTAAAGACGTTGAGGAAATAAAGCGCCCCCTTTCCACCTTATGTTTTATCCGTGTAGTCACTGATTCTTTTTCCGGATCTATGCCCATTACCTGTACGCCTGTAGTTTTTTTGCCTGCAAATGCAAGTGCAGACGTATATGCTCTTGGTGCCCATGCCTGAACATGATCAATCGGACCGAGTTTGCTGCCTATGGAATCTGTGTTATCAAGTGTTGTGTATATTGATGGTTTGTCAAGATAGCCCTTAGAATGAATCTGGATATGCCCGGTATGATCCCGAGTGAACATGTCGATCAGATTGCCGTAACTACCATCTATTACTCCTATGAAGATCGCAAATAAAAAACATCCGCCGGCCATCATTAAGCCGGTTAGAGCAGAGCGTCTCTTATGACGGAAAATATTTCTGAAGGCAATTTTCAAAAGGATCATTTTTTCGGGTCTCTAAACCTATCTTCTCTTCTGAAGATTGCGAAGCGTAAATGTTGATTTGTCGGTTAGTTCATCAAATTGAATATCTCTGTATCGAATGACTGTCTTTTGTCCTTTCTTGTTCAAAGGGAGCATTTCAAGCGTGGCAGGGATTGTCCGGTTGCCGAATTTCCGGACATTACTGAATATCATCTCCCGCATCTTCCTTCCTTTTTCATCATAATAAACCT
>CAZVHL010000204.1:0-2658 GCA_964626925.1 uncultured Nitrospiraceae bacterium | reverse complement strand
TCTCGCTATCGATCTTCATTGATACAACAGCTTTAGGGCTCTGGTTCGTGCCGGCTGAAACGCTCATATTCACCAGACTGTAGATTTCAGGGACTGTTCTGATTTCATCAGAAACAAGGGCTTCCAGATCTTCATCATAAATATCCTTTTTCTGGTCAGCGAGTTTTTTGAAGCGATCAAAGGCGCTGTTGATTTCCTCATCACTTAATGAATAACCAAGCTCAACCAGCCTTGTTCTGAATGCATGTCTTCCAGAGTGTTTCCCGAGAACAAACTTTGTCTTGTGCAAACCGATCGATTCCGGTCTTATGATTTCATATGTGGATTTTTCCTTTAAAAGACCATCCTGATGAATACCGGACTCATGCGCAAAAGCATTGGCGCCTACTATGGACTTGTTAGGCTGTACAGTCATTCCGGTTATCTTTGTTACAAGCCTGCTGCTTCTCATGATTTCTTCAGTATTGATGTTAGTGTCAGCATTAAAAAGATCTTTTCTGGTTCTCAATGCCATCACAACTTCTTCCATGGAACAGTTTCCGGCACGCTCACCGATTCCGTTAACTGTGCATTCTATTTGACCGGCACCGTTCATAACAGCAGCCAGCGAATTGGAAGACGCAAGTCCAAGGTCATTATGACAATGAACCGCAATAACAGCTTTGTCGATGTTTTTTACCCTGTTACGAATCTCCTTTATCATTTCACCGAACTCGCCCGGAATGATGTAGCCTACGGTGTCAGGAATATTTACCGTTACAGCACCTGCTTCTATCACAGCTTCTACTACATCACACAGGTATCCGATATCCGTCCTGGTCGCATCCATAGGGGAAAACTCGACATCATCGAGAAAACTCCTGGCAAGCCGAACCATCTCTACTGATCTCTTCAGCGCCTCATCCCTGTCAATACGAAACTGGTACTTTAAATGAATATCGGAGGTTGAATGAAAAGTATGTATTCTCTTGTTGGGAGCGTCCTTGACCGACTCCCATGCTCGTTTTATATCCTTTTCTTTAGCGCGAGCAAGACTGCATATAACAGGACCTTCGATTTCTCCGCCTATAGTCTTTATCGCCTCAAAATCACCGGGTGAGGCTATCGCAAATCCTGCCTCTATGATATCGACGCCAAGACGGGCCAGCTGCTTTGCGAGCTGAACTTTTTCTCCAACATTCATTGACGCGCCGGGTGACTGCTCACCGTCTCTGAGAGTAGTATCGAAAATTTTTATTGTTCTCATTTTTCAGTTTTTTTTAAATGTCTTTTTTTGCGAAAAAGCAATGTGCCTTCAATAATTCCCAACAGCATATATATTATAGAAACAATGAATATAACTATTTCAGGATACATAAAAATAAACACAAAAGCTACGACTATAACAACCAGAAGCCAGAACGGCTTTCTGTTCTTGAAATCGATCACTTTCATACTGTAAAAGCGAATTGTGCTGACCATTAGCGCTGCGAGCAGGAACGGAAGAAAAAGCAGGATGAAATTTTTTCCTCCCAAGGCGCCAAATAATTCATTATAAAACAACACCAGAGAAGCCAGGATTGTACCGGCAGCCGGTATAGGCAGTCCCACAAACGACTTGCTTTCTTCGGTTCCCATCTGTACGTTATATCTTGCAAGCCTCAGTGCGCCGCAGATAACAAACAGAAATGCCGCTCCCCATCCAAGACGGCCAAATGGCTGCAATCCCCAGCTGTAAATCAGAATAGCTGGAGCTACTCCAAAAGCTATAAGGTCGGAAAGAGAATCAAGCTGAATGCCGAACTTTGTAGTGCTGTTAGTGAGTCTCGCAACCCATCCGTCAAGCCCGTCAAAAATATTTGCTATTATTATTGCCCAGGCAGCAAATATAAAATGTCCTTTAAATGATGCGAGAATTGCATAAAACCCGCAGAACATTCCACCAAGGGTTAATGTATTGGGCAGTATGTAAATTCCTTTTCTCATAATTCAGTCAGCAGTCATTAGTAATCAGTGATCAGCGCTTGCATCACTGATTTCCGGATTTTGGGTCCTGGTACCTAAAATTGTTTCTCCGGCTTTTACTTTATCGTTTAATTGTACCTTAATATCAGTATCCAGTGGCAGAAATATATCTACGCGTGAACTGAATTTTATCATGCCGTATCGCTCTCCCTGTTTAAGGCTGTCTCCTGATTTTACCCTGCAGACAGCACGCCTGGCTACTGCTCCGGCAATCTGCTTAAGGACTATGTCACCATGTTGCTCACACTCAAAAAGCATCGTTATGTGTTCGTTAAATCTTGATGCATCGTCCTTAAATGCGGATATAAATTTACCGGGATAATGCTTCACCTCTTTAACAACTCCATCACAGGGGACCCTGTTTATATGTACATCAAGCGGTGACATGAAAATACTTATCTTCATTGCCGAATCATTGAGCATTTCATTCTCTATTCCTTTACCGATAAATATGACTTTACCGTCTGCAGGAGAATGAAATGCATCCCGGTCTTTGCTGGTTTCCCTGTCAGGATCTCTGAAAAAAAACAGCATGAACAATGTCAGGATTAATGCAGCGACAGCTACCCATTGAAACCGGAAAACTGCCAGCAGAACAGTAATAACAGCGAAGAAAAAAATGAAGGGGTAACCTTCTTTAGCAAACTGAAGCAT
>CAZVHL010000203.1:0-2701 GCA_964626925.1 uncultured Nitrospiraceae bacterium | reverse complement strand
CAGACTCCGTAAAAAATTCTGATCTGCCTTTTTTTATGGATAATACGGTTGTATCTGTAATATAATTCTATACATGTCAGTAAAAATGAAGATATTGCAAATAGCTTGTTGCGTTTCATGGTCAATAAACACTTTATAAAATTATCTGCCTTGCAAGTCGTTTTATGTTTCTGCATCCTGTCTTTTTTAGGATGCGCTACTTACAAGGATAAAAAACAGTTAGAAACATTTGAAAAGACCACTGACTCCTATGGCCTTGCTCTTCGATGGGGTTACTATGAAATGGCATATAAATTTATAAAAATAAAGGATAATGAAAAGCAGGCACCGACTTTTGAAAAATTTAAAGATATCAAGGTAACATCATATGAGATACAGAGAATCAATATTTCCGAGAACAAACAGTCGGTTAAGCAAACAGTTGAGATCCAGTACTATAAAATAAATCAGATGATAGAAAAAACTCTGATTGACAGTCAGTCATGGGAATATGATGTAACAGAGCAAAAATGGTACCTGCATAGCGGGTTACCTGATTTCAGGTAGCCTTAGCCTTACTGCCTTCAGTCCACCTGAGAGGAAGCCTTATTCTGAACAACGTCCCTTTTCCCGGTTTGCTTTCAACGTATATGTCGCCCATATGTTCCGAAATAATCCTTTTTACCAACGGCAATCCCATTCCAAATTTTTTTTCTTTTGTACTGAATATTGGATCAAATATTTTCCGGATATTATCAGCGCTGATGCCATTACCCGTATCCAGTATATCAAGCATCGCATTGTTTCCCTCTTCATATGTTGCAATTGTAATGTTTCCACCATCAGCTATAGCATCACGAGCATTTTTCAACAGGTTCGATAACGCGATCTGTAACAGGTGTTTCTGCATATTAACTTTTAAAGGTGCTGCCCATGGTTTAAATGCTATCTTCAGGTTTATTTTTTCAGACTTTTTTTCAGAAACAATAATAGCATCCTCTATAATTTTATTAATATCCTCATACCGAAACATCGATTTTTTGTCATGAAGCAATGACTCAAAATCCCTGACAATAGCGTCCAGCTTTTTTGTCTCACCCATTATATTATCGAGCTTTGATATCACTTTGTCAGAAACATCTTCTTTTTCAAGCAACCTCCTGCATGTCATTCCTATTACTGCAGAAGGGTTTCTGATTCTGTCAGCCAATGTCAATGCCATCAGCCCCATTGTTCTTTCTGCAACAAGGGTTTCTATTTCCTGACTATAATCTTCCAGCAAATGCTTATAATCTTCTTCTTTCTGTACTATCCTGCTGTAACTGTACGCCCTTTCTATGGAATGAACTAAGAGTTGAGCAGAATATGGCTTTGTAATAAAATCAAACGCACCGATTTTCAGCGCATTAATGACTTTTTCCATATCAGCATATGCGGTCATAAGGATTACCGGCATACTGGGGTTAATATCATGAATCGCCCTGACTAATTCAATTCCGGAAATTTCGGGCATTACAATATCGGTTAGAACGATTTCTATGTTTTGTCGCTGTAATATTTCTATTGCCTCTCCTGCATTTGAAGATGTCGCTACCTCATATCCATACTCCTGCAGCAATACTGAAGTAGCATCAAGCACGCTTGTATCATCATCAACAACAAGTATGAATGCTTTTTTCTCTTTATTCATCGATTTAAGAACCTCACATAATGAGTATAATGAATGAGTTATCAGCATGCAACTGTTTTGTTTAATTGACGCCTTAACCGCTGATATGCTATTAATATACCTGAACAAGACCACAATCAACGAGATGCTCAAAACATCCACAGACTTTGTGTTTTTCTGTCTTTAAAGTGATATGTCTAATGAACTGTTAATACTTTTAGGTGCTGCAATCTCAATAGGATTTGTTCACACACTATTGGGACCTGATCATTACCTGCCATTTATAGCTATGGCCAAATCGGGTCAATGGTCCCTGCGTAAAACTTCACTTGTCACCCTGTTGTGTGGTGCAGGACATGTATTAAGTTCTGTATTGTTAGGATTTCTGGGTATTACTTTTGGCCTCGCAGTTTCAAAGTTAGAAGTATTTGACTCATTTCGTGGTGACCTGGCGGCCTGGGGGCTTTTGGCTTTTGGGATGGTTTATTTTATCTGGGGCATTAAGAAGGCCATAAAAAACAAACCTCATGATCATGATCATGCTCACTCATATGGAAATAACCATACACATTCACACGTTCATACCAGCGAACATCTGCATGTCCATGCAGACAAACGCAACAAGAATATAACTCCGTGGATATTATTTGTCATATTCTTTCTTGGACCATGTGAACCATTAATACCTCTTTTAATGTATCCGGCAGCAAAAAACAGTCTGTTTGCGCTATCACTGGTTACCGCTACTTTTGGAATTGCAACTCTTTTAACTATGCTGGGGATTGTTTTGACCTCAATTTACAGCATAAATTTCATACCTTCAATTAAATTAGAACGATATACACATGCTATAGCCGGCGCAATAATATCTTTTTGCGGAATATCAATTATTTTTTTGGGACTGTAAACTCTAACATTTGTTTTCAGGATTATTGCCAGCCGCAGCATTATTTTAAAGATGACTGAACTCGATAAATTAAAGCACCTGCTAAAACACTGGCTTGATCATAATGACGCCCATGTAGATACGTACAATGAATGGGCATCAAAGGC
>CAZVHL010000202.1:0-2702 GCA_964626925.1 uncultured Nitrospiraceae bacterium | reverse complement strand
GGTTTTTTCTCAAACTCTGCTTGGCACAGTGGACAGCAAAGGTAATATTTATCTCCTTTGTACTGTATTGTTACATACGCCTTATTTCGGTTCATTTTTCTTCCACATACCGGATCTCTATTCATAAAATGCATCCTCCCATTTAAAATTTAATTTCATTAAGATTATCCGCAGCAACTGTGGCTCTTTTTTATTTGCTTTTTCTCTGTTGCTAATTCATCAGAATCTGGCTTATGTTCATCGCTTTCTCCCTGCGAGTGATTGCCGTGTTTCTTGCGTCCGCAGCAGCCGAATCCCAATAAGTGCATGCCGACAAAGACACCCGCAATTAATAAAAAAATCCAGTTTCCACTAATCCATTCCATGACTTACCTCCTTTCTTTTTGTTTGATGAATTATTACTGTCATTATACATTCCATTCAAAGACCCGTTCTTTAACATTGGGAATTTCCTTTATCCTGATGATGAAACTCCCGAGTTCTTCTCCTGTTTTAAATTCAATAGTGCCGGAAGAATGATGACCGCCCATCCTGCTTGCCTTTACTGGGGTGAGTTTTTTCCCCTTATATTCCAGAGTCGTAATCTGCTTCAGGTCAAATCCGCTCAGTCTTACTGAATGCGTATTGACTTCAAATTTCAAAACCAGTCTCTCTTTATCAATTGTTGCAGGAGTCAGCACAAGCAGTGTATCTCCGGATCCCAGGCTGCCCGTGGATATCGAATTAAAAGTTACTGCCCTGGTCTGCATTAAGTTTTCACTCGCCAGTGCCTCTGTCGTTACGTTGACACCGTTATCTGTGTTCTTCGTAAACATATAAATAAACGCCACTCCAATGAAAAAGGTCATAAACAAAACGAAAATTTTTTCAAGTTTCATGGTCTCCTCCTAAATACTGGTATAGAGTGTTGATAGAAAGACAACACCGCTTAAAACACATACAAAGTAAAAAGTCATGTTCATGTCCAGTCTCATAAGGACTGAGAATATTCTTTGTCTGCTTTCAAACAGGTCGTGTTTCTGGATAATTCTTAACATCAGGCTGATTCCTATTAGATTCGATAAAACTCCCACCGTTAAAAAAAGGTCCTGGAATTGATTGAGAAAAACAACCGCTGCGGATACACCCAGTATTGGTAAAATATCTGTTACATGATGTGCGCAGCAGGCCACCATCGAGGTTGTGGATATTCCTCCTGCCGCAGCCATGCTGGAAGTCGCGGTTCCCGATTCTTTCCTCAGTTTCATAACTTTCCTTATATACGTAAAAAGTCCGGCCTGAATGCTGAATCCCAGAACAAGCACTGTTATCCATTGCCACATCTCTTTAAACTGATCAATTGAGTGAGTAAATGAATTGGCAATTGTCAAAATAAGAAAATACACGCTTAAAAGAGAAATGCCCGCAATCATTGCCCAAATAACGGGTTGCTTAATCAGATTATTTTTATAAGTATTTTTCTGCATGCCCAGCATCTCCTTTTCTCTTATTTCTTATTCTTAACTTAGCAATAAAATACGAATGGAAGATGAAGAAATTGTGAAAAGATTGTGAAGGATATTTGCAGTCAAATCTAAATGGGCAATAGTGATCGATCCAAATATGACGTAGTCAAATTTGGATCGCCTGAGGAACTGCTGAGAAGTCAATCAGCTATCTGAGCGGCCTCCAGAATTTACTGTCAACCGCATGCCTGACCTGTGCGATATCGTTGTTTTTTTCGTAGAGATTGGCCGCGTAAAACGCCTGGTCCTGGCATATTCCGCAGTTAGCCGCATGGGTATCAGTGAAGCAGCTGAGCAGGCTCTTGTGCCCGATGTTCTTGGCGCAGTTACAGTAGCAGAACATGTAATCAAGCATGTTACTGAAACGCTCTGCTATTCTGTAAGATGCTGCGGTTTTGCCTACGAACCTGGCCGGGCTGAGGACTGTCTTTGTCTCACCGCCCCTGTATTGCTCGATATTCTCGACTGTGATTTTGCTATCAGAGCCGGCAGACGACAAATTGTTCTGATACACAAAAGCGCCAATGAGCAGTGCGACGCCAAGTACAACCGCAACAGGTATAATCGGGAATTTCTTTGCCTTCTTCACATCTTTCTTCGGGGCATCCTGTGATTTGTTTCTGTTTTTCTTTTTCTTGCCCATTTTTATTACCTCCTTAATATTCTGCGTCTTGATTACCCGGGTTAATCCGGATGTTTTTTTTATTAATTTTGCTCATATCAATGCAGATGTCTAGGCGCCATCGGCAGGTTTAACAGATAGACGTTCGCGATTATCAGGATGAACGACAGGATGGCCATGGGTACAAATGCCCTGAAGGCAACGTTACTGTCCTTGTAGTTATTAAGCGAGAGCCTGTAGCCCGCATAAAGAGCAAATGTGTAAAATCCCATAAGCAGAAACATCTGGAGCCAGTAAAGGAACGAGGCGTCTATCAGGGACATCGCCGCCATCTGCCAGTTCGGCTCCCCGGTATTAAACGTCGTATATTTGCTTACTGCCCTTTGAAAAGCGGGCACTACGCCCATTGATTCTTTAAAAAGGTGTCCCATGTTGTGGGCAAGGTGCATCGAGAGACCCACAGGAATAAACATGTACCCGAAATTGACGAATGTGTTTTTGAGCCCGGGGCTGTTTTCCCTGCCAACCAGCAGATTAGATACGTATGCTGCCAGCACCATCATGGCCGGGATGAG
>CAZVHL010000201.1:0-2706 GCA_964626925.1 uncultured Nitrospiraceae bacterium | reverse complement strand
CATTCTTTCTAACTTCCCCGCTTTTTATACTTCATAATTACTTCATATTTGTTTTATACATTTAAAACAGGAATAATATATGAAAGGGAGGTGGTGTTGTGAAGAGAAAATCTGCAGTACTATTATCAATCCTGTTCGTTATTATATTTTTTGTTGTTAACAGTTCGTATGCAAATAGTTCGGAATATATTGGAGTAAAAAAATGCAAGGCCTGTCACTTCAAACAGTACAAATCATGGGCAAAAACATCCATGGCGACAAGCTTTGAAAGACTTAAACCCGGGGTAAAGGCAGCAGAAAAGAAAAAGGCCGGACTGGACCCTGACAAAGACTATACGCATGACGCCAATTGCCTTGAGTGCCATACCACCGGGTATGGAAAACCGGGCGGTTTTACCAGTATCGAGGAAACCCCTAAATTGGCGAATGTCCAGTGCGAAAGCTGTCATGGACCGGGTGGCACTTACCGTGAAGTTATGAAAAAGAATAAGGAGTTTAAACTGGCCGACATTAAATCTGTAGGATTCATAATGCCGTCGGAGGATGAACAGGGATGTCTTACGTGTCATGGATCAAGAAGCCCGTTTAATGCAAAAGTGGATTCAAAATACAAATTTGGCTTCCAGGAAAGACTGCAAAAAGTTCACGAGCATTTCTCTTTAAAGTATGAGCATTAGAGGCAGGGACAAAGCGGCAAAGGTCTAACGGCACAAAGTTTAGTACAATTTCTATCTCTGATTCTTTGTGCCTCTGATTTTATGTGCCTGGTTTTTTCTTTCTACCGCCACCATTAATAATGCAATTGCTGCTGGTGTTACGCCGGGAATCCTGCTTGCCTGTCCAAGGTTCAAAGGCCTGACTTCATCGAGTTTTTCAACGATTTCTCTGGAAAGTCCATGGATACCGCTATACACGAACTTCTCGGGGATAGTTTTTCCTTCAATTTTTTTAAACTTCTCAGCTAACTCTGCCTGTCTTTTGACATATCCCATGTACTTGGTCTGTATCTCAACCTGATTGATCGCATCCTGTGTCATACTGTCACCGGATGGAGAAAATTCAGCTATATGTTCATACTTCACTTCAGGTCTCTTAAGGAGCTGATAAAGAGTTGTAGTTTCTTTAAGAGGGGATGCCCCGATCTTTGTCAAGACAGGATTTATCAAGTCCGGTTTAATGCTAGTCGCTTTGATCCTGTTCAATTCATTTTGTATCGAATCTTTTTTATGATAAAAAGCACTTAGCTGTCTTTTATTAATCAGACCAAGGGAGTGCCCTTTTTCCATAAGCCGCAGATCAGCATTGTCCTGCCTAAGCAATAGCCTGTACTCTGCCCTTGAAGTAAACATCCTGTACGGCTCTTTTGTCCCTTTTGTGACAAGATCATCAATAAGGACACCAATGTAAGCCTCATGTCGTGCTGGTATATAAGGCTGTCTGTTTTTAATTTTAAGGGCCGCATTAATGCCTGCAATAAGCCCCTGTGCAGCAGCCTCTTCATAACCTGATGTACCGTTAATCTGTCCTGCATGATACAGGCCGTTTATAAGTTTTGTCTCGAGTGTTGGTTTAAGCTGGGTAGGGAAGACGAAGTCATACTCTATTGCATAGCCGGGCTTATTTATTACTGCATTCTCAAGACCTCTGATGCTCCGGACCATTTTGACCTGAACATCACGGGGCAAACTCGTGGATATCCCGTTTGCATAATACTCATCCGAGTCGATTCCTTCAGGTTCAAGAAATATCTGGTGCCTTTGCTTGTCTTTGAATTTAACAACCTTGTCTTCGATCGAAGGGCAGTATCGCGGGCCTGTTCCGGTAATTATCCCGCTGTACAAAGGGGAATGTTTTAAATTGTCCTGAATCAGTTTATGAGTAGAGGCATTTGTATATGTCATGTAGCAGGGGAGCTGGGGATTGGTGATCTTCTTTGTAAATAATGACATTGCAGGGGGAGGAATGTCTCCTTCCTGAATTTCCATAACCGAAAAATCGATACTGTCTTTAGCCAGCCTCGGAGGGGTACCTGTTTTAAGGCGTCCTATCTTGAACCCGATATCAGCAAGACTCTTTGGTAAATTAATGGAGGGGGGCTCACCTGCCCTGCCTGATGGATGATTTTCAAGACCTATATGGATCAGGCCGTTCAGAAATGTCCCTGTAGCTATTATTACAGCTTTGGCTATGTATTTTGCTTCCGATGTTTTGATGCCAAGGATACGATTGCTATCAATAAGCACTGAGTCCACGCTTTCCTGCCTTATATCCAGACCGCCCTGTGCATTTAGGGCATCTTGCATATGCTTTCTATAAAGAGCCCTGTCAGCCTGTACTCTCGTTGCCCATACAGCAGGGCCTTTGCTTTTGTTGAGCGTCTTGAACTGTATTCCTGCCTTGTCAGTTATTTTTGCCATTTCACCGCCGAGCGCATCGATTTCTTTTACTAAATGACTCTTGGCAAGCCCCCCGATCGCGGGATTGCAGGACATCAGGCCTATTGAATCAATACTTATTGTGAAAATGGCTGTACTTAAACCCATTCTTGCTGTGGCAAGTGCTGCTTCGCAGCCTGCATGGCCTGCACCGATCACAAGGATGTCGTAATCTTTTACTGTATGCATAGTTACTTACTATAAGAAATATGGTAGAAGTTGTTCAAATGACGCATAGAGTCTGATAGCGAGGAAGTTCGTAAGGCCGGAA
>CAZVHL010000200.1:0-2708 GCA_964626925.1 uncultured Nitrospiraceae bacterium | reverse complement strand
TGAAAGAGGGATTTCGTTTTCGAATATCGATTCAGACTGGAAACTGGCGCTTGATCCTGAAAATATTTTCTGGAGTGTATTACCGAGAAGCAATGGGGATTTTATGCTTCCACAGAATCTGATAGACCTTTATAAGAAGGAGATGAAGCATCTTGATGCCGAGATGCACAATTTCAGGTTTAATGAGCCTTTGAACTGTGTATATATAGACCCGACCGACAGGTGCAATGCTAACTGTCCATACTGTTACATTCCGTCAAAAATAAGGAAGCAGGGAACGCAGATGACGGCTGAAGAATTAGACATCGTGCTTTCAAAAATCGTTGATCATTTCAAAAAAGTAAAGAAAAAGCCGGTTATTGTATTCCATGCTGCCGAGCCGCTTATGGTGAAGGACATTTTATTCGATGCCATAAAGAAATATCACAGGAAGATGCTCTTTGGTGTTCAGACCAACGCCCTTTTACTTGAAAAAGAGGATGTCGATTTTATAAAGAAATATCGCGTAGGTATCGGGATCTCTCTCGACGCGGCTACTGCAGCTGTCAATAACCGTTCCCGTATTTCAAAAAAGGGCGAAGGCAATTATAAAAAGGCGGTACAGGCGCTTGACTGGTTTAAGGGATACGAAGGGCTCAATGTCATCTGTACAGTTAATAAATACAACGTAAATAAACTTGCCGAGCATGTTAAGTTCCTTCATAAGAAGAAAGTGCCTATGGTTCTTCTCAACCCGGTTCGAGTGACTCAGAAGCGCACGGACAAGGTAAAGCCTGATGACAAGGTATATGCAAAGAACCTGATAAAGGCTATTGACACAGCAATGGAACTCACAAGGAAAACCGGACGACAGATTGTCATAGGCAACTTTGCAAATGTATTGCTTGCGATCATATCTCCTACTGCAAGGCGCATGATGTGTGACATATCCCCCTGCGGCGGAGGAAGGACATTTCTTACAGTAACTGCGGACGGCGCAATGGTCCCGTGTGGAGAATTTATCGGTTACAAGGAGTTTTCAGGCGGAAATATTTTCAAAACATCAATTGCAAAGGCCATGGACTCCAAACCATTTAAGGAGATCAGGGCGAGAATGGTTGAGAACATTGATGAATGTGATACCTGTGATTTCAGGCATATATGCGGTTCGCCATGTCCCGCAGAAATGTATGCGCGCGGCAAGTTTAATAAGAAAGCGGTATTTTGCGATTTCTATAAAGAGATGATAAAACATGCTTTTAAAATGATCGCTCAGGATAACGTCAAGTATCTTTTGCGTAAAGATTCCCTGGCAAATATGAAGTATGAGTATCAGATATGAAAGTTCAATCATAAATTTCTTTATTAACAGGAAAAGTAAGAACTATCTAATATGGATTTTGGAAAGCGGAATACGGAGTGATGGGTAATTTATGACAACGGGAAGAAATGATCCCTGCCCCTGCGGAAGCGGGAAGAAGTACAAGAAGTGCTGTCTTAGCTCTACTTACGTCCAAAAAGGCAAAGAAGATTCCATCAGGGAAAGGCTTGTTCAGGAGCTTCTGAAATTTTTCAACAAAAATTATGAAGACAGCCTTGACGATGCCTACCCTGAGTTCTGGGAAGATTTCAACCCAGATGAACAGCTGGATGAGAACACTCTTCGTTTGACAGACATAAATTTCTGGGAATGGATTGTCCATGATTATCTGATTGATGAAGAAAATGAAAAGACACTGATTGACCTCTATATGGAAAGAAACAGGAAACTGTTATCTGACGAGCACAGAGTATTGACTATGATGAAGAACTCAATCATAAGCATTTATGAGGTGCAGGAAGTGTTTCCGGAAAAAGGATTGCTGCTGAAAGACCTTCTGCTTGGCGGTGAATACGACGTAAGAGAAAAAGCTGCAACAGAAAGCCTGAATAAGTGGGACATCTTTGCGACGAGACTTCTGCATGTTGACGGAGCGTATATCATGAGCGGTTCCGTGTATCCTTACCACATTAAACGGAAAGAGGGAATAATTGAAGACCTCCACGCAGAGTATGCAGATTACCGGCTTGACTATCCTGAGGCTGCGTTGGATGACTTTCTGAAGGAAAACAGTTGGCTTTTCAATTTTTACTGGTATGACATCATCCAGAATCCGCCTCCTCTGAATCTTGCCACAACAACAGGTGAGCCGTTTCTGGTGTCAAAAGCCATATTTGAAATTAAAGATAAAAAGGCCGTTATGTCCGGATTAGAGAAAATCAAAGGATTTGAGCAGGATAAAGATGATTTTGTGTGGCTTGACAAACGCAACAAGGAAGGAAGCGCGACAGTACTCGGCAATATTGATGTTAAAGGCAGTAAATTAATTCTCTCATGCAACTCAAAGAAGCGTCTTGAAAAAGGCAAGAAGCTTATCCTTAAGAATATACCTGGCGCGCTTATTCACAAAGCAGACACATTTCAGGACCCGATGGAAGCCGTTAAATCATTAAAGGATAAACCATCAGAAAAACATAAGAATGAAATTCCATTGGAGATACAGCAACAGATGTATACACAATTCATGCAGAAGCATTGTGAAAAATGGATCACGGACAAGATTCCCGCCCTTGACGGTAGAACACCTGAGCAGGCTGTAAAGACAGAAGAAGGCAAACCTAAAGTGATTGAACTTCTAAAGTCTTTTGAAAATGGTGAAGAGCATAAAAAGAGGGAAGGCGAACCGTTT
>CAZVHL010000199.1:0-2714 GCA_964626925.1 uncultured Nitrospiraceae bacterium | reverse complement strand
CGATAAAGCTTCATCCTCTTGTTTGTACGGCCTTTAACGCAGATTTTGACGGTGACCAGATGGCAGTGCATGTGCCGCTTTCGATAGAGGCCCAGATAGAGGCAAGGGTTCTTATGATGTCTGTCAACAATATCCTGAGTCCTTCAAGCGGTAAACCCATTGCAACGCCGACACAGGATATGGTCCTTGGCCTCTACTATCTCACTAAAATTAAACATGGTACAAAGGGGGACGGTAAGCTGTTTTCCGGTACTGATGAAGTCAGAATTGCTTATGATGCAGGGATACTTGATCAGCATGCTCCTATTAAAGTAAGAATGAATGGTGAGTTTGTAGATACCACTCCCGGACGGGTAATTCTCAGGGAAGCTTTGCCTGAAGGTATTTCGTTTTCGATGATTAATAAAGAAATGACCAAGAAGGAGGTCGGGAAACTTGTAGAATTTTGTTACAAAAGACTCGGCAGAAAGGCCGCGGTTATTCTTCTTGACAATCTTGAAAAGCTCGGTTTTGCAAGCGCAACAGCATCGGGCAACTCAATTTGTATAGATGACATGCATATTCCGAGTACAAAAAACCGGCTCATAAAAGAGGCAGAGAAAGAGGTTCTTGATGTTCAGAGTCAGTATTCTGATGGTCTTATTACGAACGGCGAAAGATATAACAAGGTAATTGATATATGGGCTGAAGTAACAGAAAAGATTGCTGATGCGATGATGAAAGAATTGGGAGCCGGTGGAGAGGATATTAAAAAGTTGTCTGAAGAAGATTTAAAAGAAAGACGCTCATTCAATAATATCTTTATGATGGCGGATTCTGGTGCGAGAGGCTCTGCTGCCCAGCTTAGACAGCTTGCAGGCATGAGAGGTCTGATGGCCAAGCCGTCAGGTGAAATTATCGAGACGCCTATTACAGCCAACTTTAGAGAAGGACTCACACCGCTACAGTATTTTATATCCACTCATGGTGCACGAAAAGGGCTGGCTGATACTGCATTGAAAACCGCTAACTCGGGTTATCTTACCAGGAGACTTGTTGATGTTGCCCAGGATGTAATTATAAGGGAAGACGACTGCGGCACACATTCAGGCATACCTATCCAAAGCCTGCTTGAAGGCGGAGAAATCATTGAGCCTTTGGAAGAGCGACTCTATGGAAGGACAGCGGTTGAAGACATAAAAGATCCTATTACAAAAAAGAAACTTGTAACTAAGGGTGAAATAATGGATGATGCGCTTGCACAAGACGTGATTAACGCTGGTATTGACAAGGTTATGATTCGCTCTGTTCTTACTTGTGAATCCAGTATTGGTGTATGTAAAAAATGTTATGGAAAAGATCTGGGAAGAGGGGGGACAGTGGAAATAGGCGATGCGGTTGGAATAATTGCCGCGCAGTCGATTGGAGAGCCGGGCACCCAGCTTACTATGAGGACTTTCCATATTGGTGGTACAGCAACAAGGATGGTAGAACAGACAGTTCTTGAAGCCAAAAACAGCGGAAAAGTGAAATTCATTAATTTGTCTACTGTTAAAGATAAAGAAGGCTCGCTGGTTGTGCTTAACAGAAATGGTAGCATGGCGATCATTGATGACAAAGGCAGAGAAAAAGAAAAGTATTCGGTTGTCTATGGTGCCAAACTGAAAGTAAAAAACAGACAAAAAGTGGTTGCCGGACAGCTTCTTGTTGAATGGGACCCTTATTCATTTCCTATAATTTCAGAAGTCGGTGGAAGAATAGCGCTTGGTGATATCGTGGAAGGTGTTTCTGTCAAGGAGGAAGTGGATGAGATTACAGGACTTGCCCATAAGGTTATTATTGAATATCCTGCCGAGATGAGACCCAGGATATCTGTAAAGGATGAGCATGGGAAAGCGACATTAAAGATTCCTAATACAAAGGCATTGGCCCGTTATCTACTTCCTTCCGGTGCACACGTCATGGTTGACAAGGGCACTATTATTTTTCCCGGTGATGTGATAGCCAAGATGCCGAGGGAGACTACGAAAACTAAAGACATTACTGGTGGTCTTCCACGCGTAGCAGAACTTTTTGAAGCAAGAAAACCAAAAGAACAGGCTGTTGTAAGTGAGATCAAAGGAACAGTTGAATTTAAGGGTTTTGATAAGGGCATGAGAGTAGTCAGTGTCAAGGGGGTGGATGACACAAGGGAATATAAAATACCTAAGGGCAAGCACCTAAGTGTGCATGAGGGAGACTGGGTTGAAGCTGGGGAGGCACTTATGGATGGTTCCATTAATCCGCATAATATTCTCGAGATTCTTGGCCCTAACGAACTTCAGAGGTATCTTGTGGATGAAGTGCAGAAAGTTTACAGGCTCCAGGGTGTTGCTATCAATGACAAACACATAGAAGTAATTGTCAGGCAGATGATGAAAAAGGTGAAGATTGAAGACGCCGGAGATACGCATTTTCTCGTTGGTGAGCAGATTGACAGGCTGGTCTTTGAAGAAGAAAACAGCCAGGTGATTAAGCAGAAAGGGAAACCAGCACAGGCGCAACCGATGCTTTTAGGTATAACAAAGGCATCCCTGTCAACAGACAGTTTCATATCTGCAGCTTCTTTCCAGGAAACCACGCGTGTGCTTACAGAAGCAGCTATTAACGGGGCACGGGATTCATTGCGCGGACTAAAGGAAAATATAATAATGGGCAGGCTTATACCGGCTGGGACTGGAACAGAAATGTACCAG
>CAZVHL010000198.1:0-2722 GCA_964626925.1 uncultured Nitrospiraceae bacterium | reverse complement strand
TTCTTTATTGTAGGATAATTATCCACAAAATAATCAGACACAACCTGATGATATTTGCGTTGCTAATTGTTATCGTAATATCATCTCTGATTACCAATTTTCATAATAAATAACCAATCATCGATAACACGACAGAATTGTTATTTTTAGATTAAAGGAGGATTAGTGGAATGAAAATGAAATATCCTGCATGTTCAAATGGTAATTGCATGCACAATGATAAATATCTTTGCAAAGCTGAAGGGTTGGAAGAGGATCTCATCTGTAAACAAGGTAAAGCTGATGAGGGAACTTACGAAGTAGAGCATGTTTAAAGGGGTAGTGGCTTAAGCTCAGGCAGAGTCATAATTGGCTCTGCCTTTTTTATTGGCTTATATGGCAATCCTCAATATTCTCATATTCTCCGATTTCGCTACGAGTCAATTTCGGCAAGTCGGGGAATGACTCGATCAGGGGAAAATTGATTATCTTATTAAACATAGGGTTAGTCATATCATGCAACTTTAGGGCGAGCTCTATTGTTTGATTGACAAGTAGCTTTAACACTCCTTATAATTTAAAGTTAATTCAAAAGGCTGTTGGCCCGTAAATGAAAAGAAATTGATCCGAGACTTGCTCTGCATGAGCAGTTAGAGGGATTAATTGATTGATAGAAAGGAGTAAAAATGCCAAATCCAACTTCTAGACATTCCCGATCCAGAAAGGGCAAAAGACGTGCAAACTGGAAACTCAATGACCAAAGTCTTTCTGTTTGCCCTGAATGTCAGGAACCAAAACTTCCGCACAGAGTCTGTATGAGTTGTGGAACTTATAAAGGGAAAACCATTCTCAACGTTGTAGAAAAAGAGTCTGTATGAAAATAGCCCTGGATGCGATGGGTGGGGACTATGCCCCAACTACCAATATTGATGGTGCGATCGAGGCTCTGGATCTGAATAAAGAACTTTCAATTGTCCTCGTGGGTGATGAAGCCAAGATAAGTTCAGAGCTTGATAAAAGAAACCGCAAAGGGTTATCGATCGAGATTAAACATGCATCCCAGGTAGTGGAGATGGATGATTCTCCGCTGACGGCAATCCGCCGCAAAAAAGACTCCTCTATAAGAGTGGCTATTGATCTTGTAAAGGCCGGCAATGCTGATGCTATGATAAGCGCCGGCAACTCGGGAGTTGTAATGGCAACCGCTCTTCTCATCCTGGGAAAACTTCCCGGTATAGAGCGGCCTGCAATAGCTGCAATCATGCCTTCATTTAAAGACCACTTTGTATTGATAGATGCAGGAGCGAATGTGGACTGCAAACCGCTCAATCTTTATCAGTTTGGAATTATGGGTGATGCTTATGCGAGATGTATCTTTGACATTGATAGCCCGAAGGTAGGTCTGCTTAGTATAGGAGAAGAGGATGCAAAGGGGAATGAACTTACCAAAGAGGCACTTAAGCTGCTTAAAGATGCAGATGTTAACTTTATTGGTAATATTGAGGGCAAGGATATTTTTGAAGGTGAGGCTGATGTTGTAGTATGTGACGGATTTGTAGGGAATATTACACTTAAGGTCAGCGAAGGGTTGGCTGAAACATTGTCAAAGATGTTGAAAAAAGAGATGATGGAAAAGGCTTCTGGAAAGATAGACCCGTCTCTATTAAAGGAAGCTTTTAAAAATTTCAAACAGAGGACTGATTATTCTGAATATGGGGGAGCGCCTCTTCTGGGTATCAGTAAACCTTGCATTATAAGTCATGGCCGTTCTACCTCCAATGCTATAAAAAATGCGATTAGGGTTGCCGGAACTTTTCAGAGCAAGGGCGTACTTGATGTGATCTCACGTGAAATTAATCAGGGACTGAAAGGGAGAGAGACCATTGCCATTGAGAAGTAAAATTTCTGGCACAGGTTCTTACGTCCCCAAAAAGGTTCTCGATAATTTTGATATTGCAAAAAAAATCGATACTTCAGATGACTGGATTATTGAACGAACGGGCATTAAGGAACGGAGAATTGCATCAGACGGTGAGGCTGCTTCTGACTTATGTTACGAAGCGTCAAAGAGGGCACTGAGGGCAGCAGAAATCAGGCCCCGTGATATTGATCTTATCATTGTAGCTACGATGAGTGGTGATATGCCTATGCCTTCAACAGCATCTATGTTACAGAAAAAACTTGGTGCAAATAAAGCAGGGGCTTTTGATCTCAATGCAGCATGCAGTGGTTTTCTATACGGACTGTCAGTTGCTGACAATTTTATTAAAACAGGGGCATCAAAAAAACTCTTACTTGTTGGTGCGGAGGTAAATTCGAAATTTCTTGACTGGAAGGACAGATCAACCTGTGTGCTTTTTGGTGATGGTGCGGGTGCGGTTATTCTAGAGCCAACGAGGGGAAAGAGAGGTATACTTTCAACCCATCTTTACTCTGATGGTAACATGTGGGACTATATCAATATACCGGGAGGCGGGTCAAAGCACCCTCCATCTTTAAAGACAGTGAAAGATAGAATGCATTATATTAAAATGAAGGGCAACGAAACATTCAAGGTTGCGGTCAGAACTCTTGAAAAAC
Organism: uncultured Nitrospiraceae bacterium; assembly: GCA_964626925.1. Taxonomy (GTDB): domain Bacteria; phylum Nitrospirota; class Thermodesulfovibrionia; order UBA6902; family UBA6902; genus CAZVHL01. Next base: position 163 of record CAZVHL010000198.1, on the reverse strand, counting down.
TCGTTATTGACACTTTAAAAGCAAATGCTGTTAAGCCATCTCAACTTGCGATGTTAATTCCCCATCAGGCCAATCTCAGAATAATCAGTGCAACTGCCAAAAGGTTAAAGCTTCCTATGAGTAAAGTTGCTGTAAACCTTGAAAAATATGGCAATACTTCAAG
>CAZVHL010000197.1:0-2757 GCA_964626925.1 uncultured Nitrospiraceae bacterium | reverse complement strand
ATTTCCCTGCATGAAAAAAATCCTGCGGTTGTGGGTTACATTATACCGATTGCTAAATATTATAAAGATATAGAGATGTTTAGCGAATCGATTGAGTGGCTGATTAAAGCGGCAGATATTCAGCCCGAAAATACAGACATACTTTTCGAAATTGGCCTTCTTATGTCATGGACAGATACACATGATTCAGCAATTGAATATTTTGACAGGATTCTCAAGATAGCGCCGGGTCATGATGATGCAAAACTTGCTAAAGCCAGAGTGTTAAGCTGGCAGGATAAGCGTTTTGATGCCTTGTTATTATGCGAAGAAGTTATTAAGCATAATCCCGAATATATAGATGCATATGAATTAAAGGCACGCATCCTTTCCTGGGAAAAGAAATATGATGAGGCGATTGAGGTATATTCCAGGATTATCAAGATCAAACCTGACAACAAAAATGCCAGTATGGGTTTGATAGATATTATTTCGTTTCAGGGGAATTATGAAGAAGCGGTTTTGCAGTATAAAAGCCTCTTAAAACAGTATCCCGGGGACATTGCCCTTATGAACGTATTGGGGAAGGTTCTGCTCTGGCAGGGAGAATACGAAGAGGGCATCTCGGTATTAGAGAAATCGTTTGAATTAGATGAAAGCCGAAAAGAGACAGCTGAATTATTATCCCGTGCGTACCTGTGGAGTAAAAGATTTGAGGAAGGTATTGAGTTTCAAAAAAGAATCATCGAGCAGGACAAAGACAATTTTCAGGCTCTATATAATATCGCGTCTCTTTATGAGGCTATGGGAGAATACGATCAGGCAGTAAGCTGGTATGAAAAGGCCCGTGATATAAAAAGAGATGACCCGCAGGTAAATGCAAAACTGGGATTACTTTACAGCCGTACCAGTAAAATTGACCAGGCGGTTACGTCATTTCAGCAATCCTTGAAAATCCGTGAAAATGATGTAGAAAATCTGATAAACCTCGGGCGGGTATATAGCTGGCAACAAAGAATAAATGAATCGATAGAGTTGTACAGGAAGGCGCTTGATATTGACCCGCTCAACCAGGATGCATATATAGGTCTGGGCAGGACATATCTTTATGATGGGCAGTGGGATCTGGCAAAAGAGCAGTTTGCTAAAGCACTGAAAATTAATCCACTCAATAAAGAGGCATTCTCTGGAATAGCCCGACTAAGATCGTTGATGAGACCTTCATCAATAACCAGTTATAAATATTATACATCCCGGAATTATTCAGTGGATTCAGGTGATCTGTCAGGCAAAACACTGCGCCACGAATTCTCGGAGACATTGAGCCACACTTTCTCTTCCCGGTTATCAAGTGAGATTCAATACAGACAGATACATGAGAAAAGCTATGAAGACGGAGACAGATTGTATTCGATTAAGGTCAATGAGTATTCCGGATATTTAAGCAGCAAGCTAAATAAATCTTTACAGTTTAGAGGTAAATTGGTTGCAGGGAGATATGAGGCTGACAGCGATTTTTATACTTTGCAGAACAAAGACCTGCTTTCCGGATTTGTGTTTCTGGATTATGTCAGGGATAAATGGGATATAAATACCGGTTTTATAAGAGAGCCGCTTTATCCGGTCTACGAGGGGGATGATATATGGATTAAACATACAAACAGTTATGGAAGTTCCTTACGGTATAATCAAACAGAATATTTAAGTTTTTTCACCTCTTTTTACTACAAAAAAGATTATTCTGCGTATAAGCGAAATGATTACTGGGTAGGTGTTGATTATGTCCTGCCGCAGTTCAGGAAAATTGAGTTTGAGTATTTCTTTAGACATATTACTAATCCACAGGATAACCTGCATTCAGCTACTATCATATATACGGATGATTTCGATAATCTGAACTTCTTTTCCTCTTATAACCTGGAAGATAGTTCTCTGTTTGATGAAATAACTCAAACTATTGAATTGTTTTTCTATTACGACGTAAAAGATAATGTCAGCGCAAATGCGGGCGTGGCATATAGCAGAAATCTTAAATCAGACAAGGACGAAGCTGTTGAAATAAATGCCTATGTATCGTACAGGTTTTAAATTATTCATAATTGCTATTGCATTGATGCATTTCTTTGCCGGCGATAATTTATTTGCTCAAAACAAATTATCGATGCAGCCTTATTACGAGGTTACCGGAAAAGGAACTGATATCTGGGCAGGGGGAGACAGCTTTATTTTAGCTAACGGAAGTTTAAAGAAAAAAAGTGAAATATTCCTGGAAGAATTTTCAAATATAAGGAAGATATTCCTTATATGGTCTGGAGAGGTTAAAGATGATAAGCAGATATTTCAGCAGATCAAGCTTACGCCAGTTCGTAAAAAGACGGTCACGGTAACAGCAGATAATATTTACAAGACCGGTTCATCCGGTTTGCTTTACTCGTGCATAGCCGATATTACCGGTCATTATAATGGTAAAGGTGACTACATTATAAAGGGGATAAAAAGTGATCCATTTAATAAGAGTGATAAAAGCGACCGCTATTCTGTAGCCGGATTTGCGATATTGGTGGTCTATGGTAAGCATGAAGGGATGAATCATAAGATTCAGGTGTATGCCGGATTAGATCTGCTTGGGCCCGGTGAAATGCATAATATTTCGATACTGAATAAAGGCTCTGATTTATCTTTAATAAAAATGGCTGTTATAGGCGGTCATGGCCGAAAGGGCAACGGAAGTTCGAACTTACTTAACGGAATAAGTATAAGTCAGTCTGAAGACTGGGA
>CAZVHL010000196.1:0-2772 GCA_964626925.1 uncultured Nitrospiraceae bacterium | reverse complement strand
ACAGCATACCTGACCAGCTCAGACATATAGGCCGCTCCCACCCTTAACACCTCTTCATCAAAATCAAAAGTCGGACTGTGGGATAATGTCACTTCATGTCCCTCTTTTGCTGCGCCGAACCTGACAAAACATCCGGGTATCTGCTGGAGATAATAAGAAAAATCCTCGCCGCCAAGGCTCGGATAGGGAATGGCTACTGTTCCTGATTTGCCCACAAGTTTTTCTGCAACCTGAATCGCATATTTAGTGGCAACTTCTTCATTAATTATAGGTGGGTAACCGGGTTTAAGAATAACTTTTATTTCTGCTTCGTAAAGTATCGCAAGAGATGAAGCCAGCTTCCTTATTTTCTCGGTAATCTGGTTTCTGACCGATTCATCGGTAGTCCTTATAGTGCCCTTTAAAACCGCCTTCTCTGCAATGGCGTTATTAACTGTCCCTGATCTTAAATAACCGATGGTTAACACTGAAGGATAAACCGGGTCTATATCACGGGAAATTATTGTCTGAAGATTTATGACCATCTGGCTTGCTATCAGCACCGCATCTATCGCCTCATGAGGTCTCGCTGCATGTCCGCCTTTTCCGATAATTCTTATATCAAATGCGTCTGTGTGAGACGTATGAACACCGGCTTTAATTCCTATCTCACCAAGTTTAAAATGACTCTCGATATGCCCGCCAAATATCGCATCTACATTATCAAGAGCGCCCTGCTCGATCATCGGCTTTGCCCCCCCCTCACCTTCTTCAGCCGGTTGAAAGATAAAGACCACATTTCCCTCCGGCGGATTTTGTTTAAGGACCGCTGCCGCACCAAGTACCATCGCCACATGACCGTCGTGACCGCAGGCATGCATGATGCCGGGATTTTGTGACGCAAAAGGAAGATCGGTGTTTTCTGTAACAGGCAGGGCATCCATATCTGCCCTTAAGCCAACTGTTGGCGCTTTTTCGTTTATTATCAGTCTGCCGACTACTCCGGTTTCCGCTACACCCGCCTGATATTTAATCCCTATTTTTTTCAGGCTTTTAGTCACCAGCTCAGCAGTTTTTTCTTCCTTGAAAGCAAGTTCAGGGCACTGGTGGATCGACCTTCTTATTTCTTTTATCCATTCAAAGGTTTCATCGTTTACTATTTTCTTGATTTTATTCATGCGCTTTTTTCAATAAAAAGTTTTTTCTAAATATTGTTTGCTATTTATTGATTATACTCTATATCTTCCGATTTTTTAACCAACATCAGAAGGTTGTTCAATGAATTCAATTGGTTCAATTGAATTAAATTTATCTAAATGATATAATGTGTTCGGTTTTATAAGGAGGAGATATCCTGCTTGATTTATTAATGATAGCGTGCAGGTGCAATTGAAAAAGACGCTAAGCCGCAGAGAGATCCTTCATATTGGGATAATAACCGCGGCTTCAATTATTATTCCTGATAAGACAGTTGCCGCTATCGAGACTTCTCTATCCCCTGAAAGAAGACTTTCTCTCTATAACATCCATACAGAAGAATTTCTTAATACTGTTTACTGGAAAGACGGGCATTATGTCCCGGGAGCTTTAGCTGAAATCAATCAGCTTTTCCGTGACTGGCGCACAGGAAAGATAAAGCCTATTAATCCTGAGCTCCTGGAGCTTTTATTTGACCTCAGAGAGAAGCTTGGAAATACAAGGCCATTCTGTATCGTTTCCGGCTATAGAACCCCACGGTCAAATGCTATTCTGAAGAAAACGCAGAAGGGAGTGGCAAGGAACAGCCTCCATATGTATGGAAAGGCAGTAGATATTCGATTGCCGGGGTACAGCCTCAGGTCATTAAGAAGTACCGCAATCGAACTGAAACAGGGAGGAGTAGGTTACTATCCTTATTCCAAATTTTTACATCTTGATGTAGGTGACATACGTTCCTGGACAGGCTGACAGTTCAATACAGGACAGCTAAAAAATTTATCTTGCTTCGCTTATATCCTGAATAATAGGCTTAACTGCTTTTGCCTTTTTATCCTCAGTCGGCTTTACGAGCTTGAGTTCCTTCTGGGTCTGCATTACCTGGGCTTCTATCTTCGCGCCTTTAGCGATGGAAATATATTCTCTATACAGAAGTTCCCCTTTACCTTGGGAGCCAGAGCCAATCTCGATTTCATCGGCTTCCAGTTTTCCATTAAACTCACCGTTAATCTGGATCCTTCTCTTTGCCTTTATTTCACCACCGCTGAACTTTCCGGAGATCACGACATCATTGCCAGCCGTGATATTTCCTCCATTCAGCTCTCCCTCTATATTAACGCTTCCTTCTTTGGTTTCAATATTGCCTTTGCAGATGCCCTTGATAATTATATTGGAGTTTGTTTTAGAAATTATATTCCCCTGAATCTCTCCGCTTAATTCCAGGTCACACGTTACATTAATGTCCCCAATAAGCTTGCTGCCCTTTAATATACTGTTGGTTTTATCAGGGCTGATGCCAGGTTGTTTTAAGACCTGTGTTGTGCTCTTGCCTTCTAACGGGCTTTCTAAATTGTTATTCATATTATTTTCTTCATCTTCATTGGCCCATTTTTTAAACATTTCGACACCTCTTTTTTACTTTTCAGGTTACGGGTTAGATATCGGCAAATCTTCAATCATAAGATAACCATATTGAGAATAAAATTGCAAACATAAATATACCATGATATATTTATGGTTTTCTGTATTTGGAATGTGGATACTAATTCATTTAATAATATACAAAATATGCCGATAAGAGCTTAATGAATTTATTAA
>CAZVHL010000195.1:1440-2807 GCA_964626925.1 uncultured Nitrospiraceae bacterium | reverse complement strand
CTCTTTTCTTACAGGATTCAGTCCCTGAAAAGGCATATGCACTTCTCCGCCTGTTTCCGTAAACTTGTAAGAGTTGTTTTCATTGAATACCGTTACTCCATTAAATAAATTGCTATCTACAAACAAAGATAATGAATAGCCATTGGTTGAATTTGTTTTTATGGAAAGAATCATTGCCCTGTTGACATCGAGATATCCTCTCTGTAAATCCGCTTTAGTAATATTAATGCTGCTTTCCTGATGAATGACAGAATATTTTAATACTGGCAGAACCCTGGCCCTTGCATAAATGACATTTTCTTCACTCATGGCAGAAGCATCAAACCCTGAACATAACATTGGAATTATCAGAATCGCTATATGTAGTATTTTTTTCATCATGTCTTTCTATGAGCAATCTATGTGCCAGAAGGTAACGTGCTGAATTTTAACAATAAATTGTTTCTCCTTGGAATCAGGTGGGCGGTTTTGGTACTAGGAGCAATTAGTATGTCACGCTTTTATATTTAGATTTCGCATATAACTGCTTAATATATAAAAGTTTTATTGAATCGGGCGTTTTGAGCGCTATGTGGGCGTTATCGCTCATACAGTGCCTTTTATTGTAAGCTATATTTAATAGTTTTTCTAAGCAAAGCTCTTCTGCTAATACAAAGCATGGCCGCAGCCTTTGTTTTGTTGCCCCCGGCAATCAATAGCACTTTTTTAATATGATTTTTTTCGGTTTCCTCAAGAGAAAGATCAGATGTTTGTTCTGTTTTTGCCCCTTCTTTTATATAAGGGGGCAAATCCTGAGATCTGACAAAATTGACTGTTGAGACAAGGACAGCTCTCTCAATAACATTTTCGAGTTCTCTTAAATTTCCAGGCCAGTTATGTGACATAAATAGGCGCTTGGCATCCATTGTTATACCGCGCACATCTTTCCCGATTTTCTTGTTTAATTTATCGAGAAAAAAACGGCTTAACAATGGAATATCTTCCTTCCTTTCTATCAATGGAGGCAGGTTAATAGTGATTGTAGCAAGCCGGAAGAAAAGATCTTCACGAAATTCACCATTTTTTACTTTATGTGACAAGTCTACATTTGTAGCAGCAATTACTCTGCATTTAGCTTTCATCGTCTTAGTACTTCCAACAGGTCTAAACTCACCATCCTGCAGCACTCTGAGAAGATGAGGTTGAAAACTGATAGGCATGTCACCAATTTCATCAAGGAATATGGTTCCGCTTCCCGCAGCCTCAAAGAGCCCTTTTTTATCTGAAATGGCGCCGGTAAAAGCCCCCTTAACATGTCCGAAGAGTTCACTTTCGATAAGGGTTTCCACCATCCCTGCGCAATTACAAACTATAAAAGGCTCTTTTGA
>CAZVHL010000195.1:0-1340 GCA_964626925.1 uncultured Nitrospiraceae bacterium | reverse complement strand
ACTTATGCATGCTGTAGCACCATATTTAATCGCCTCAATAGAAACAGCTTCATCTTTTGCTAAACCACAGCATATAATTTCTAAACGCGGGTCTAATTTCTTAATATTATTTATGGTCGATATGATATCAACATCAAGAAACTCACCAGAGCAGTCAAGGAAAATAATATCGAGGTTCAACCTCGATATTTCCTCCAGGAAATTCCCCTTTTCATTAACGGAGTAAATTTCGAGTCCTTCTTCAAGAAGAAGATCCCGTATCTTTTCAATATTCTCAGAGTCAAGGCACAGCAGAGTATTAAGTTTCATAACTATTTATATTTTTGTGCTAAATAAGTTTCCAACCCATGTTCAAGTTTTTAAATAATAACAACTATTGTCTATTACTACAAGAATGGTCCTTTTTCTGTGAATGAAGAACTAAAAGTGTGTACCCTTGTAAATATTAATAATCATCAAATCTTAATAATTGTACTCGTTATGACCTATGTCATACTCTATTTACATATCAAAAAGTATAAATATACATATAGCAGGAGGTGTGGATATGTTTAATAAATTAATTCAAACTGATAATGACGTAGCAGGTCTGATTTTAAGAGTTTTGCTTGGCATTGTATTTATTCCACATGGAGCTCAAAAACTTCTCGGATGGTTCGGGGGGCACGGATTTAGCGGGACTATGGGGTTCTTTACAGAAAATATGGGCATACCTGTTATTTTTGCGTTCCTGGCTATCATGGCCGAGTCACTGGGGTCTGTTGCCCTGTTAACAGGGTTTATGACACGAATTGCAGCACTTGGCATCGGAACTGTAATGGTGGTAGCAGTCTTAACGGTTCATTTGCCGAATGGCTTTTTTATGAACTGGTCTGGAAATCAGAAGGGCGAGGGTTTTGAATTCCATTTATTGGCTATTGCCATTGCAATAGCGCTTATCATTAAGGGAGGAGGGAAATGGTCAATAGACAGATTTTTGTCAAAGGAGTGTCTGAAATGAAATTTACACGTAATTTATGGAAAATTTTAATCATTGCCATTGTACTTGTAACGATCAGTACTTCTTGTACCACAGGGAAATATCTAAAGACAGAATCAGCGAAAGGTACAGAAATTATCGGCACGTACTCAGTCCTGTTTTATGCGAACAGGAATCCCATTGAACCAAAAACAATAGCGATTCTTGACATTGAAGGAGATGACTATATTTTTGAGATCAATGCGCCTGAAAAATATTATACAATCAGTAATGGTGTTCCAGCTATGGTAGCACTTAAAGATGCCATTCAATTTGTTGAAAGTTTAAAATATCGTATAAATAAAATTCTTGATGATAACGG
>CAZVHL010000194.1:0-2813 GCA_964626925.1 uncultured Nitrospiraceae bacterium | reverse complement strand
GATAATTATTGTATTGAATAACAGATTATTATTTGTGTTTTGCAACGAATACAGGAATCTCAGCCCTGTCTACAACTTCCCTGCTGACACTTCCCATAAACGTATGGGTTACTCTTTTGCCTCTTGAACCCAGTATAATCATGTCTGCACCAATTTCTTCTGCTGCTTTAAGTATCTCGTCAGCAGGATGCCCTTCCCTGATTAAAGTGTCTATCTTGGTAGAGCCGCTTTCTTCTAAAACACCCTTATAGTGGGTAAGAACTTTTTCAGCTTTTTTATCTAAAGCATACTTGTAAGCTGTGCCTGTCAGTACTTCTTTCAAAGTTGACAGCTCTGAGTCTCCAAGCATTTCATCAATCAGAGACCTTCCTTCAAATTTCTCGACATAAAGCAATGAAATTGTTTCAGGGTTCAGGCATGAACATAAGCTGCTGGTGATCGAAAAAGCATTTTTAGTCCCTTTTGTATCGTCTACTGCAATTAAAATTTTTTTCATTTTTGCACCTGCCTATTTTCAGATTTAACTGGATAAAATATTACCTGCCGTAACCACCTGAAGGCGCTCCGTATCCACCACTACTTCCCACCGCCGTAACCACCTGAAGGCGCTCCGTATCCACCACTACTTCCACCGCCGTAGCCACCTGAAGGTGCTCCGTATCCACCGCCACCACCGTAACCGCCGGAAGCTGCTCCATGCCCACCTCCATAACCACCGGAAGATTCACCGTAACCTCCTGCTTGACCGTAGCCACCTGCTGAGCCATGACCACCGCCTGCAACATCTGTGCGAGGCGCGATACTATAACCTACAAGAAAAGCAAGGATCGCTACTGTTATAATCACAATGATCCATATACTATTTTTCATAAACAGATCCTCCCACTTAATATTTTAAGGGTTCTATTTTAGCATTTTTCGATGACATAGATTAACTTGCCACCTTCTTCTTTCTTTTCAAGTATTTCATGTCCGGCCTGATCGCACATCTGGACTATTGTCTCACCGGAAGAAGGGTTATCAAATATCAGTTCGAGTTTGTCTCCCTCTTCAATTTTTTCGAGTGACTTTTTACAATAAATCTGTGGGTGTGGACATACATAACCACATACATCTAACATATAATTACCATCACTTACTTTTTCAAATTTCATTGCCATAATAAACTTCCTCCTTTAATTAAATGTGTTTTGTTATTTTAAAACGCTTCCATCTCTTTAGCCATCTTTTTTTCTGTCCACCAGTTAAAGAATCTAACGCCAATATAACCGCCAACTACCATGCCAATGCCGAATAACCATCCACCGGGATCGCCGCCGGCAACTCTGATAAAGAATGCGCCTATATTACAACCGAGGGCAACTCGTGCGCCTATGCCCATGAGAAGTCCACCGCCGAGTCCCCATACAATGAGTTCGCCCTTGGGAAGCTTCCACTTAAACTCCTTGTTCAAAAGAGCCATTACCATTGCTCCAAAGACAATACCTATTGACATCCAGAGGGCAGGGTTACGCCACAGCTCAGGGAGTCCGTTCATGATACCGAAGAATACATTATCCCGGACGTCCCATCCTACTTTTTCCATGATCCATCCGGCAATCTGTGCTTCCTGTGTTGTTATGTACCAGTAACCAGGGTCAAATACTTTGCCCGTTATGGACACATCACCGGTGTGCCCCATTCTTGTCAAAAGCTGTCCAAAATTATTGATGCCAAATTTGATCTGCATTCCCTTCATTGCAAGTATATGTACTCCGGCAGTTACTCCTATGAGTATAGCCATCATTGTAGTCCTCTGGGATGCAGTTATCATTGTCCAGGCTCCGGTAATATCAGCGCCAAAGCCGGTGCTCAGGTTTTTCTTCTTTCTCTTTTTCATAAAACCTTTTCTGGGATAGAAATAATATATGAGTATAAGCACCAAAATAGCAGGAATGATTGTATTGATTAGCGAATTTCCCAGGAAAAATTTCATATTTCCGCTGGCCATTGATGATATGGCATCAGTTTCTGACAGTATAATCTGGGGTTTTGTGAATACATATCCTGCAAGGAAATGGTCAAACCATGATGTCATATTCTCCTTGGGAATCCAGGTGGTTGCCTGAGCTCTTTCTACCCATGACTGAGGTAATAGCTTATTGAATATTCCGCCGATATCAACAAATATTGCCTGACCAAAAGAGATACCCAAAATCGCAAGAATAGACGTGCCGTTACCCTCACCGATCTTATATAAAGAACCGGATGCACATCCTCCTGCAAGGACCATTCCGACACCAAAAATAATACCCCCTATGACCTCATGAGATCCGATGGGGCCTGCATGGAAGGTACTCATGCCTGTTGAAGATAAGAAGACGCCGACGAGACTAAAGAAGATAAGACCTATCATTATGCCCACTGCCATTCTCGGCACACCGGCAGCAAAAAGGTCTCGTGAGGCTGAAGCCATGCAAAACCTGCCATACTGAAGCATCATTCCGTAAGCAAAGCCAAACCAGATGTAAACAACAAGGTAAATATAGTAAACGTTTGCCTGGTAATAAATCAGACTGATCAGGATAAGAGCGCCCGTGACTATAAAGGCCCACAGTTGATTCCTTTTTTCTATATTTTCCACAAGTTTATAAACCTCCTTATTGTAGTTTTAATTTTTAGGATTTCTTTTAAGACTTATGGATAGTATTATTCTTACTGCTTGATCGAAAATTCATCATAATATACATGACATCGATAGTCCAATAAAAAAAAATAATCCAGTGATTACTTTTTTTTATTGGTGTTGTAAAAAAGCAGTATGGTCCCCCCTA
>CAZVHL010000193.1:0-2814 GCA_964626925.1 uncultured Nitrospiraceae bacterium | reverse complement strand
TTTCTTTTATTCTTACTTTCATGGAAAAGCTTTGGTCAGGAAGGTTTAAGGAAAAAACTGCAAAGTCGGTCGAGAGCTTTACGTCATCACTGTCTTTTGATGTAAGGCTCTGGAAATATGACATTGAGGGCAGTGTGGCGCATGTAAAAATGCTTGGGAAGCAGAAGATTATTTCCCGGAATGATGAGAGGGCAATAGTTAAAGGTCTGAATGCGATCAAGTCAGAGATTAAGAATGGGAAATTTAAATTCCATGAGAGTCTTGAAGATATTCATATGAATATTGAACATGCTCTGATCAGAAAAATAGGTCCTGTTGGCGGGAAGGTGCACACGGCTCGAAGCAGGAACGATCAGGTAGTCCTTGACCTTCGTATGTTTCTGCGGGATGAAATATCGGAAACCCTGGAATTGATAAAAGGTTTTCAGCAAACTCTTGTTTCTTTGGCAAAGAAATATATTGATCTGAGTATGCCGGGATATACACATCTTCAGAGGGCACAGCCGATATTGCTTTCGCATCATCTGCTTGCATATTTTGAGATGCTCGAACGCGATAAAGAGAGGTTCGAAGAATCTTTTAAAAGAGTCAATGTCATGCCTCTTGGTTCCGCTGCTTTGGCAGGAACAACTCTTCCGATTAACAGGCAGTATGTTGCCAAACTCCTGAATTTCCCGAAGATTTCTAAAAACAGCATCGATACGGTATCAGACAGGGATTTTGTTATTGAGTTTATAGCTGCATCCAGTATATTGATGAGCCATCTTTCAAGGCTTGCAGAAGAGATTATTCTATGGAACAGTGACGAATTCGGGTTTGTTGAACTGCCTGATCAGTTTGCAACAGGCTCAAGCATAATGCCACAGAAAAAGAATCCTGATCTACTCGAATTAACAAGGGGCAGGACAGGTAGGGTCTATGGGAATTTAATGAATATATTGACGATTATGAAGGGGCTGCCTCTTGCATATAACAGGGACCTTCAGGAAGATAAAGAGCCTGTTTTTGATACAGTAGACACGATTAAAATCTGCCTTGATATACTGACTAAGATGATGCCGAAAGTTCGGTTCAGGAAGCAGATCATGGGAAATGCGGCTGCTGCAGGATTTATGACAGCCACTGATATTGCAGAATATCTTGTGACAAAAAATGTTCCTTTCAGGGAGGCTCATAATATCGCGGGCAAAATAGTCCATTATTGTATTAAGAACAATAAATCATTATCTGACATTACTCTCAAAGAATTTAAATTGTTTTCAAACCTGATTGGTCGTGATATCCTGAATGTTATATCTGTTGAGGCATCGATTAACAGGAAAAAATCTCAGGGTAGCACATCAAAGGCTGAAGTGCTGAAGCGCATTCAACAGATCAATAATAAAAAATGAAAATTAACAGAAACATTTGTGCAAAAAAATGGATGCACAGAATGCTTTCTTTTTTGCTTCTTGCTTTTTACTTTTTACTTCTCACTTCTTTGACCTCCTGTGGGAGAAGGGGAGACCCTGTCCCGATATCCCCTATTGATGAAACAATCATTGAAGATGCAGGTAGAGAAGTAAATGCCGGGGAAGATAGCAGTATTTCTGAAAGTACTGACACTGAAATAACCCAACCCGACATTCCAACAGGCATTACAGCGCTTTTTACCGGAAAGATAGTGGTAATTACCTGGGATGATATCAGTGATCAGGGGGTCAAGTTGTATAGAGTTTATCGTTCTTCGGGTGACGAGTTCATTTTAATAGGTGACACAGCAGCACCCGCGTTTACGGATGTTCAGATAAATCTTAATACAGAATATCATTACAGGGTGACAGCGGTTGGACATTCAGAGAGCGGTACATCTGAAGAAATAAAAATCATTACCCGGCATGATTGAAATGAAAGAAAAAATACTCAAGGAATTTGAAGAGAGCATATCTGTTAAAAAGCGTTTTGTTAATGATAATGCTGACACGATAATCGAAGTCTCCAATTTAATTGCCGATACATTTAACAGAGGCGGTAAACTTCTGCTTTTTGGTAATGGTGGCAGTGCTACTGATGCGTCACATATTGCTGCAGAGTTTGTAAACAGATTCAAAATGGAGCGTCCTGCTTTTCCTGCCATTGCATTGAATACAGACATGGCTGTTTTGACTTCGATTGCGAACGATTATGGCTACGACAGTGTCTTTGAGCGGCAGTTAAAGGCGCTTGGCCAGGCAGGTGATGTTGTAATAGCCATAAGTACCAGTGGTTCATCTCCGAATGTTATCAAGGCGGTAGAAGCTGCTAAAAGAAAAAAAATCAAAACAATCGCTTTTACAGGTGAAAAAGGTGACAGGCTTGCCTCCCTGAGTGATTATGTTTTTGCCATCCCTTCCAATAATACCCCAAGGATACAGGAGACTCATATAACTCTTGCCCATGTCCTTTGCCAGATGGTTGAAGAGATCCTATTTGAATCCCACAGGAAGAAATAAGTAATTCGTTTAACGTGCTAGATTCTGATTGGAATATCCATTATCGGAAATGCTAATATTTGCATATGAAAAAAACTGCCCTTCTAGTAATTATATTCCTTGTTTTGCCATATATATCAGAGGGTGAAATTTATTTATTAAAATTAAGAACAAGCAGGCACTCTGATTTTCTGAGGATTGTTCTTGAGGGGAAACAGGAAATAATCGGTAAGGCACAGGTTTATCAGAGAGGTAGAAATGTGATTGTATCTATTCCATCAATCCCATTCTCGATTAAGACAGAAAAAACAGTGATTCAGTATAAGAAAACGAAGCCGGATACAATTGTATTCAGTCCAGGGGA
>CAZVHL010000192.1:0-2839 GCA_964626925.1 uncultured Nitrospiraceae bacterium | reverse complement strand
CTTTCCCGATAAAATGGTCGATTCGAGAATATATGCTGCGCCCCGCTGCTCATTGCAAAGAAGGATGCATAATTTAGGCAGAGTCAGCCATGGCTCTGCCTTTTTTATTTTCTTTTTCAACCTGCAATAATCAATTTTAGAATCCCCACAGATTGTCGATATGATGAAATCGATAAAAGAGCACGTCTGACACCAAACATCAAGATTTTACACAATTATCATCAACATTGAGTCAGGCTGGATTTCATCACTTTGTTGAAGTTATCATGATGACCTGCCCCCCATTAAATCGGTCCAGATATAATGTAATAGTATTTGGATTAAAAGAGAAAGGAGATTTAAATGGGAAGGAAGCATTTCAAACCCGGCAAGTAATGCATAAGATCTCAAGAAAAATTTCTAAAGATTTATTCAATTAATCCGATTATAAGTGTATTTAATAATATGATAGATTGAAATTTAACTAAGTACAGCAACCGAAGAAGACAATTAATTTATTTAAAAGGAGAGTTAAAATGAGTTTCAAGAAAATATTATCAAAAATAAAAATCAGAGATAAGATCATTTTTTTAGCCGTTTCAGGGATTCTTGTACTTGTTGCTTTTTCTGTCAGTACTATCAGGATGGGCACAACACAGATAAGCACTCTTGAGGATATATATGTAAAGAAGGTAATGCCCCTTGACAAGCTGAGGAAAATACAGCTTGTCTTCAGGGAAATGGAATTTAGAATGATGGGGGCAGTAGCAAACGTAGTTACCGGAACAGGCGCAGTAAATCATCTGAAAGTAGCATTAAAAAATATTGATGTTCTTTGGAAAGAAGCCAGTTCCATGTTAACAGCAGAAACAGTCATTAATGATAAAGAAAAATTTAATAGGGGATACAAGGGCTTTAAGGGTATGGCCGGTGAGTTTGAAGAAGCCTACATGAAGATATTTTATGATGGTGAAACCGACATGATGGAGGAAATTTATGAGAAATGGCTTGATTATAAGCCGTTAATATTCAAGTCTATTGACCATATTGTCCAAACTCAGGAGGAGGCTGTAAAGGATTTCTATATAAAAAGAAAAAATCTGATAAACAAAATAAACACGATGGTTGCCATTGGATCGATAATGATAATTGCACTATTTGTTGTCACGACATTTCTTATTGTTCACTCCATAAATAAACCAATAGAGACAGTTGTGAAGGCAGCAAGGCAGGTTGCAAAGGGTGATCTTACATGCACTGTGAATCTTGACGGTGAGGATGAGATGGGGATTATGGCCTCCGAGCTAAATACAATGCTTAATAAATTAAACCATGTCTTCACAGCCATAACCGGTGAGACAAAAAGTATCCACGATTATTCTAAAACCCTCGCAGAAGTCTCCACCGGCCTTGTGGAAGGGACAAATCAGCAGAGACTTCAGGTTGATCAGGTTGTGACATCATCAAGCCAAATGTCGCAGACCGTAACTGAGATGGCAAAAAATGCCTCAGACACTACCGATATCACGAAAGAATCTTTTAACTCTGCCCGGAAAGGCAAGGAGGTCAGTGAGAAAACAAAAGAGAGCATTACAAAGTTCGTCACCAGCGTCACCGAAGCTTCAAATGCAATTGCAAGCCTTGGCAAAAGCTCGGAAGAGATTGGCGAGATAGTCTCTGTAATAAAAGATATAGCTGACCAGACAAACCTCCTTGCACTAAATGCCGCAATAGAAGCAGCAAGGGCAGGAGAACATGGAAGGGGTTTTGCTGTTGTTGCAGAGGAAGTAAAAAAACTTGCGGAAAAAACATCAACTGCGACAGAGGAAATTGCGAAAAAGATCCATGCAAACCAGCGGGAGACCCAGGAGGTTATATCAAGTATGCAGCAGGGGAAATCAGTAGCTGATGAAGCAATCTCTACCGCATCTGACGCAGGAGATGCACTTCAGGAAATAGTCGAAAGTTCCGAAAATACAATGGACATGGTCCATAGAATTGCCGCTGCCATTGAAGAACAGTCCTCTGCAGCCGAAGAGGTAATGCAGACCATGGAAAATACGGCAACAATGCTTAATCAGACGTTTGCCCTTTGTGATAATATAGACAAGGTGGCAGATGCACTGGTTTCAGTTGCATCACAATTGAAGAACCAGGTTGATAGTTTTAAAATACATTCAAATGGACATGCAAAGCCAGAGACTGCACTTGAGACACTGTCTTCAGAAGTTGAATCTCTTGAGCAAACTCCGGTTTCAACATAGACAGTTTTTTGGCTCTTATGTATATTGTGGAAATTGAAAGAAGGCAATAGATTACAGCTAAAGTTTTTCAATTTTATGCCGATTATACATTTGTAAGTGATTATACCAGACCTTAAGGTCTGCAAATTAACTTCATCTAAGGAGGTAAAAAGGATGAAAAAAATTCTAACAGTATTAGTAGCTTTGTCAATGCTCCTGATTGCAGGCCATGCAATGGCTGAAAAACCCCTGACTCCGGCATCAATTGATGGTGTTACCATTGTTGATGCTGAGTGGATCAAACAAAATCAGGGAGAGGTAATGGTCTTTGACGCCAGGAAAAAGGTAGAGTATGTCGAAGGTCATATCCCCGGCGCAATATCAGTGCCTTACAAGGAAAAAAGCGCAAAAAAGGTTGATTTTGACGAATCAAAGGACAAGTGGAATATGGGCAAATATCCGGCAGACAAGAGTGCTTCGATTGCTATTTATTGCAATGGGATCAAGTGCTGGAAATCCTATAAATCAGCAGTAAGGCTCGTCAAAGCTGGTTATACAAATATCCACTGGCTCAGAGATGGTTTCCCTGGATGGCAGGAGAAAGGCTATCCAACTGA
>CAZVHL010000191.1:0-2841 GCA_964626925.1 uncultured Nitrospiraceae bacterium | reverse complement strand
GCAAAATCATTGATAATCTTTTCCTGTCTCTGCCTCAATAACTTGCGCTTAATGCTTGCCATTACAGACGGGTTAAGCGAACTATCTATAAACGGGACTCTTTCTGAAAATTTTATTATGTGGTAGCCGGCATTTGATTTTACAATGTCACTGATTTCGGCTTCATTCTTTAATGCAAATGCTGCCTCATCAAATTCGGCTGGCATTTTCCCTCTCTGAATGAATCCCAGGTCACCACCCTTCCATGAAGAACCTTTATCATTTGAATATTTTTTTGCAAGATCCTTGAAATTATTTCCCTGTTTAATTTCAGCCATAACTTTTTTTGCTGTATCTTTATCTGAAACTAATATATGGCTTACCTTGACCATTTCCGGTCTGTCAAAAGTTTCTTTGTTATCCTTGAAATATAGAACAATTTCGTCATCACCGATAGGAATGTTCTTATTTAAGAGGTCTGTGAAGAATGCCTCCAGAATAACACCGCGTCTTATAGTTTTCAATTTCTCTACAACTTTGCTGTTGTTCTCATATCCTCTTTTTAATGCTTCTTTGTAAAACAACTCGTCTTTAATCATATTGTCAAGTGCCTTTTCCTTGCCTTCCTGACCAACTATCTCTCTCCTCATTTTTGATGGCATCTTCGCTATCCTGTTCGAATAGTCCTCGAGAGTGATCGTTTTACCGTCAACATTTGCAAGCACTGAGGCTTCGGTTGTATCGGCGGATTTGTCTGTTTTAACTGAGGTCCCCGATTCTTCTGAACATCCTGATATGACAAACAGACCGGCAATGGTTAATGCAATGAACAAAGTTTTCTTAAGCATGTTTTTCTCCTTTTGATTTATGTATATTTAAAACGATATATAAAGCAGCTAACTGGACATTAAGCTTTTCATTATCTCCTGCATTTCAGGCGGCATTTCATCATTCTTGCCATAAGTAAGACTGCCCATCTTCTTCTTGATAAATGATGTAGTCATCATGAGCTTCATAGATGTTATCATATAGTTCTTTTTAAATTCATCCTTTTCATCAAGCATTTCATTGAATTTTTTTGTATAGAATGTCTTGTAGCAATGAATAATAGCATGATCTATCTCTTCTAAAGTCATTGTCTTTGGCTTGACAATAGGGTCGATCAGGTTGTATTTCCTGTAATCCTTCACTTCAATGTAATCTTTTAACTCATTATAGATATCTGAATAGGGCCACGGTGCGATCGCGAGAAAATGAGCAAAGTCCGGATTATACTCTATTATGAGTCGCAGGGTGTTTGTTATGCTTTCCCTGGTTTCATCAGGGAGTCCGAGAATCATCGAAGTTTCGGTTACGATCCCGACTTCCCGCAGCAGTCGCAATGCTTCTTTAGACTCTTCGATGCTGAGATCTTTTTTGATGAGATCCAGGCTTTTCTGATCCATGGCCTCTGTACCCACATATATGTGAATGATTCCTGCCTGTTTGTATTTACTCAGGATATCGCTGTCTCTAATAATATCTTTTGCCCGTGTCTCCATGAGTATCTTCATATCCATATTCTTTTCGATCAGCAGGTCGAGGATCTTTTCCCATCTTTCCCTGTCAGGCGATGGATAATCATCAGTAAACAGAACCACATTGACTCCATATGTCTTATTCAGGTGTTCCATTTCCCCTACTACATCTTCTGGTGAACGGCCCCTCCATGTCTTGTTCCAGTATTTTTGCTGAGAGCAGAATGTACATTCATGTTCACACCCTCTTGAAGTGCATACAGCTGCAAGACGTGAACCGGGCAGTATATAGTAAGTGTAGTCATCCCAGTCCAGCAGGTCCCATCCCATTGGCTGAGCATCGAAGCTCTCCATGAATGGTCGTGGTGCAGTTACGATTATCTTGCCATTTTCCTTAAATGCAATGCCGTTCACTTCTGAAAGAGATTTCCTGCTATAGAGCGCGTTTAACAATTCTGCTATTGTTATCTCTCCCTCACCTCGTACAATGTAGTCAAGACTGTCAGTCAGAGAAAACATCTCTTCATACATGAAAGAGGGATGTACTCCTCCCATAATAGTTTTGATATTAGGATTGACTGACTTTGCCAGTTCCATGACCTTTATCGCATCCGGGACTGTAGAGGTAAATGATGAAATTCCTACATAGTCAGGTTTTGACTCTTCTATCTTCTTTTTGATCTCTTCATAACCGACATTCTTGGTCATAGCATCGTAGATCTCGGCCTCAAAACCGGCCTCTCTCGCAGCTCCCGCAACATACACGAGGTATAGAGGCACCCAGCTTCCGGCTACCTCAACTACTCCTGCATGAAAGGGGACTGTTATGAAGAGAATTTTCTGTTTTTGCATGTCATACATGTCGGATTAATCGATTAAAACCTTATTAATCCCTGTAACAAATAGTTTGAAATTTGTTATGAAATTCGTATGGTTAACCTATCTAAGATAACACATTTGGCAGGAACTTTTCCCACTGCATATCGAGGTTGAACCTCGATATCTAGCCGTAAACCATCACATATTGCCAATACGTTCCGGTTCCATACACTATGAGTCCAAGCATATGTTTTATTATAAGAATTTTCTTTCTTGTGTCTTCTGACTCTTCTCCGTAGGCACCGCTTTTGTATGTGAGAGTTCTTATGATTCCCGTAACAAGTATAACAACCAGGCTGCTTATTCCTATAAAGAGAAATTCCTTCTTGAATTGGAAGAAGAAGTCTTCCGCTCCTGAAGGTGGAATATATCTACCTGCCAGAAATACAACCAGTACAGTGGCAAGCCATAATGCCGAAGCAAAATCATGAATGTACGCGTTAATTACTTTAAACCACTTTTCCAT
>CAZVHL010000190.1:0-2846 GCA_964626925.1 uncultured Nitrospiraceae bacterium | reverse complement strand
TTTGCTCTTGGTGTTATGACTCTCATAACAGTGCTTTCTGTGATGAGCGGATTTCATGAGGATCTGCAGGAAAAAATTCTGGGGGTGAATGCTCATATTGTAGCGTTGAGTTATCAGGGCAAGGTTCGGGATTATGATGCAGTCAGGGAGAAGATAAACGGTATTGACGGTGTGATTGATTCCTCGCCGTTTATATACGGACAGGTGATGCTACGGTTTGGGGACAGGGCTCAGGGTGTTGTTGTGAGGGGTATTGATCCTGTTACAGGGACCGGAACAATATACATTCTTAGGGACCTTAAAGAAGGCAGTATCAGTAATCTGAATAATAAAGATATGCCGGGAATAATAATTGGAAGGGAACTTTTAAGAAGGCTTGGACTGTTCATTGGTGATACTGTTGACATGATATCTCCCATGAGCGAGGCAGGGCCCCTTGGCATGATCCCTAAAATGAAAAAATTCAGAATTGCGGGCGTATTTGAGGCGGGCATGTATGAATATGATTCAAGTCTTGCGTTTATTAATATTCATGACGCACAAAAATTTTTCCAGCAGGGAGACTCTGTTACAGGTATTGAAGTCAAGATAGAAGATATTTACCATGCTGATAAACTGGCAAGAGATATTGAAATTATGCTTGGCCCTCCTTATTATGCCAAGGACTGGATGCAGATGAACAGAAACCTTTTCTCTGCTCTCAAACTAGAAAAAATTGTGATGTTCGTGATCCTGACCCTTATTGTTATTGTTGCATCATTTAATATTATCAGCAATCTGATCATGATAGTTATTGAGAAGGGCAGAGAAATAGCGATCATAAAGGCTATGGGGGCAACCAGTAAAGGGATCATGGCGATATTCATGATTCACGGGGTAATAATCGGAATTATAGGTACGGTTCTAGGTGTTGCTGGTGGATACGTGCTTTGTCAGGTTCTGAAAAAATATCAATTTATAAGTTTGCCCGCTGATGTGTATTACCTCAGTTATCTGCCGGTCAAGATCGACATTTATGATTTTATTGTGGTGCCGGCAGCAGCGCTTCTCATAAGTTTTCTGGCAACTATTTACCCTTCACTTCAGGCTGCAAAACTTGACCCGGTTGAATCTTTGAGATATGAATGAGAAAAGAACTCGTATATGTTTAAGCTGATATTTAAGTTTATTACTATAACTATTTTTTTGGTGTTCATGACTATAGGGCTTGTCCTGTGGAAGGGTGGTGAGCCGTTCAAATGGCTTGGCAAAAATATTGTGATTATCGGGGAGTCAGTTACTGACTTTGGAGGTTTTGTAGATAATGTTCTTGCTGGCGGGAAAAAGATACAGAAGAATTACGATAAGCTCAAAGATGTTATTGATACGGATAAAAAAAATTAGGCTTGCTGACGATTGTGATTGGATAATATGGAATCTCTCATTGCTGTAAGGGAACTTAATAAAACTTTTACTGCCCCGGGCAGGAGTATCGATGTCTTAAAAGATATTACATTTGATATCCATAAAGGCGAGATGACCGCCATGATGGGACCCTCGGGAGTCGGCAAAAGCACTTTGCTCCATATACTCGGAACTCTTGACAGGCCTACATCCGGGAAAATGCTGTATAACAATAAAGACGTGTTTGAGCTTAAGGATGATGATCTGGCTGAGTTCAGGAGCAGGTCGGTTGGATTTGTTTTTCAGTTTCATCATTTGTTGCCTGAATTCAATGCTATTGAAAATACTCTTATGCCTGCCCTGATTACGGGGATGAGTTATAGCGATGCGGGTAAAAAGGCTGAGCGACTGTTGGAAGAAGTAGGGTTATCTGGAAGGTTATTGCATAAGCCGGGTGAATTATCCGGTGGCGAGCAGCAGAGAGTTGCTTTAGCAAGGGCGCTTATGCTTGACCCTGAAATTGTGCTGGCTGATGAGCCTACGGGAAACCTTGATACTAAGACTGGTGAGGATATGTTCAGACTTTTACAGGGACTGAATCAGAAAGGTATTACCTTTATACTGGTAACCCACAATGAAAGCATTGCGGCACAATGTGGAAGGACTATAATAATGAAAGATGGAAGGATAGTCTAACTAATCTTCCTGTTTCTATAATATGCTGACGTACCTTTCTGACGACACCTTTGAAACATTCCTGAACCAGATTTCGAACAATAATTCTATTGACCTCAGTAATGTAAGCTTTATCGATCCATATGGAATGGTCGGAGTTCTGGAGGCGGGCAGATATCTGAAATCCGGTATTGCAGAAAAAAACTTAATCCTCCCTTCATCAGAAAACGTGCTGCGATATCTGGAGAGAATGGATTTTTTTAAATATGCGGAACAGTATTTTAATCTCATTCCTGAGAAACAGCAGTTATCTGATAAATATTTAAGAAGCCATTATACAGATGTCCTGCTTGAAATCACGCCTATCGCGAAATCAGACGACATTCATTTTATTGTTGGCAAGGTCAAAAAAAGGGCCCACACTATCCTGCATAAACATCTTCATTATAATGAGAAGGCTATAAATGGCTTCATCGTCTCTTTATCTGAAATCTGCCAGAACATAGTAGAGCATAGTGAACATACCGGTTTTGTCGGCATTCAAAAGTATCGTTTCCATAAGCTTGACAGAAATGTAGTGAAGATAGCGGTTATGGATTTAGGCATAGGATTTAAGTCTTCCCTTTCGCAAAGAGTCACGATGACGAATGATCTTAGTGCCATTGAAGATGCTTTGCTTCACGGGATATCCCGGCATGAGGATAAAGGCAGGGGGCATGGGCTAAAAGGGGTCAAACGGTTTGTAAGACAGTGGAATGGCAAAATTTCGATTCGCTCGGGGACTGCCC
>CAZVHL010000189.1:0-2851 GCA_964626925.1 uncultured Nitrospiraceae bacterium | reverse complement strand
CTCGAACCATCGGGTGCAACAACTCATCACTGCAACAGCAGGTTCTGGTCTTAAGATCAATTTTCCCATTGAGAAGATTGCCATAGTATTTCTTTACATGATCTGTCTTTTCTGATATGTTTTTCATTTACACCCTCCTGAACATGAATTCAGTCTCTCAGCTTCAGTATCTGATTCTATCGATTATACACTAATATCTGTTGAGCCTCCAATCATATTCCTGATATTCAATTTTTATATTGCCAGTATTATCTTTGATATAATTACTTTTTTCTTCATCATATAGGTATGGCACTATAGCCTTTAACAAGTCCTCACGATTCTTTGCAAAGTCGCCGGCATACCATTTAAATATGCGCGAAAGAGAAACACGGCCTCTCTCAATGTCGATCACCGCTCCTCCTGAGTTCAGGAATGTACGGGCAGCTATTGTAAGTTCAGTATCGATATTTTCGGGTGTATAAAAACCAATAGGAGGACATGAAGATGATGCACATACAAGTGCAAAGTGGATTCTTGGATCAACCGGTTCAACCGAAAACTGAAGCCTTTCATCCCCGCTCCCAAACATTTTGAAGAATGAATTGGGCGGTCTTCTGTTATTTCGCAGGAGTCCATGCTCTATATCTTCCGGGCTGAAAAACATGTCACCGACACGGTATTTAATTCGCTTAAAGAAATTTCTCACCTCTTTTACCGAGTCTCTGATTCCCAGTTCTACAACTCCATGTACTACAATCACATTGTAAAGATTTATCCAGAACGCAATTTTATCTTCTCTGGAACTGAGTTCATTCAAATCCATATTTTTCAGTGCGTAGCTCTTCTCCAGATACCCGGCGTATGCCTCTGAATGCTTCATTCTCTCATAAGCCACACGCCCCTTCTTTGTGTCAAAAAATGCGCCCCTTAAAACATTCATCGCTTTTTTTAAATGTTTAGATATTTCGTTAGAGGAAATATGTTCACCTGGCTGACCATCATTAAGCACTATTTTATTAGAAAGAATAAATCTCTTGTGAGGATGAGATTTCTTTTCTTCCTCTCCCTCTGACATACATCTGGCCTGCTGAAAAGCGATAACGCTGTTTATATAACCTATATGAGTAAAAGCCTGCGGAAAATTACCAAGGGCCAGTTTCCAGACCACATCATATTCTTCCGAAAAAAGCCCGAGATGGTTAGATGTACTCTCTGCCCGTCGCAAAAGAGATTCAGCTTCATCGTTTCGGCCAAGAGCAATTAAATTATCTATCATCCAGAACGTACACAACAGGAAGGTTCCTTCTTTTCCTGACAGTCCGTCATCCCCTTCATAACGGTAAATGAAACCATCATGACTGAGTTCTCTCTGTATTGCCTCGATTGTAGATACAACCCGGGGGTCTTTAACAGGAAGAAATCCAAGGATCGGAATTAACAGGTTGCTTGAATCGAGATTATCAGTATCATAATGCTGGACAAATGCTTTTTTCTTTTCACTCCATCCTTTTTGCAGAACCTCATTTTTAATATCCGATCTGATTGTATCCCATTTTTTCAAATCTGCATGAAAGCCATATCGTCTGGCAATTGTGATCCCCCTGTCAAGGGCCAGCCAGCACATCACTTTTGAATAAACAAACTGATAAGGCCCTCCCCTTACCTCCCAGATGCCGGAATCACTATCCCTCCAGTGTTCAACCACATAATTACAGATATCCCGGAGAAAAGGCCAGATACTTGAGTCAATTTTGCCTACATAATCCGAAAGCTTCAGTACTGCATCCATCAACTCCCCATATATGTCGAGCTGCTTCTGTTTTGCGGCCTCATTGCCTATGCGCACAGGTTTGGAACTTTTATATCCCTCGAGATGAGTTAATTCCTCCTCTGGCAGATTTTCTTCACCGCGGAGACCATACATAATCTGCATTTTCCCCGCGCCATGCTCAGACAGGAGTTTTTCTATCCATCTTAAATAACCCTCTGTCTCGGAGAGATGACCAAGGTTAAACAGTGCCTGCAACGTAAAAGAGGTATCTCTTACCCATGTGTACCTGTAATCCCAGTTTCTCTCACCTCCTATTACCTCCGGTAGTGACGTAGTTGCTGCTGCCGCTATAGTACCCTCAGGTTCGTAATAGAGAAGCTTAAGCACAAGGGCTGACCTCTCAACCATTTCTCTGAAAGGGCCCAAATGTACAGATCTGCCGGTTTCACTTTTCCCAAGCCAGCTCTGCCAGTAAGTCTTTGTATCCTGAAAAGATTTCTCTATTTTAGCAGGATCAATAACCCGTGATTTATTATCTCCGTATTTTAAGACAATCCACACCCTGTCTCCAGTAGTTAAATTCCATTGCGCCCGCGCATAATCATCATTTAAATCTATATTTCGAGTACAGGAAAGAGATATGCTCTCACCATTAGCTGATGCTACAATTCCGTTTTCGTCTTTTGTCAGTTTCGTTGCAGCTCTCGCATAATTAAATTGCGGGTCAAAGATCATATCTGTATTAACATGACCCTCTAAAACTTCTATTAACCTGTATAACTCATGCTGCTGTTCCTCGAGTTCTTCGCAGCCACACTCATTAACTGGCATGAAGTCCGTTAACCGCATAATACCTTTACCCACTCTGAATCTGGTTTGAAGTATATTGGTTCCGGGAATGTACTCGGCAACTGAATCCCATTCATCGCCTGGATGAACAGAAAACCGACCGCCTTTTTTGCTGTCAAGTAATGCTGCGAATATACTGGGAGAATCTATGTGCGGCATACAGAGCCAGTCTATCGAGCCGTCAAGACCTATTAATGCTATCGAATGAAGATTACCTACTATTCCGTAGTCACTTATTTTTTTGTACAT
>CAZVHL010000188.1:0-2860 GCA_964626925.1 uncultured Nitrospiraceae bacterium | reverse complement strand
GATTGAACGCCTTTAACTTTTAGAGCAAAATCGTCTGCATTAGAAGCTCTGCTGACAGCATCTTCGTAAGTTATTAAGCCTTTCTGGAAAAGGTCGAGCAGGGATTGATCGAATGTCTGCATTCCATATTGACTGACACCTTGAGCAATATAATCATGGATAAGTCTTGTTTTATCAGGATCTTCTATACAACTCTTTATAATGGCGGTAGCGATAAGGACTTCAACCGCAGGCACCCTTCCTACTCCGTCAGACTTTGGAACAAGCCTCATCGAAATAATTGCCCGTAAGACTGAGGCCAGTTGAGCCCTGACCTGTTTCTGCTGGTAAGGAGGGAATACTGAAATTATCCTGTTTACTGTCTCGACCGTATCAGCCGTATGAAGTGTGCTAAGCACCAGATGTCCGGTTTCCGCAGCGATCAATGCGGTCTGAATAGTCTCGAAATCACGCATTTCGCCTACAAGAATTATATCTGGGTCCTGCCTCAGAGAGGACCTTAATGCTTTGGCAAATGATGCTGTGTCAGTGCCCAGTTCTCTCTGGCTGATTATGCATTTATTATCCCTGTGCAAAAACTCGACTGGGTCTTCGATTGTGATGATATTGTCTGATAAATTTTTGTTCATGTAATCGATCATTGATGCCAGAGTAGTAGTTTTTCCGCTACCGGTTGTCCCTGTAACGAGTATTAATCCTCTCGGTTCCAGAGAAATTTTATTTATGATAGTCGGAAGCTCTAACTCCTCAATACTTAATATCTTCACTGGTATAACCCTGAAAACAATAACTATGGTTCCCCTCTGAACATAACAGTTGCATCTGAACCTGCCAAGTCCCTTAACACTGTAGGATGTATCAATTTCACGATTTCTCTTGAACTGTTCTCTGAGAGCTTCTTTTAAAACAGCTGTTGCTATATTGGAAGTGTCTTCCGGGGATAATTTTTGTTCAGCAGGCATAGCTTTCAACGCCCCGTCGACTCTGATAACAGGGGGATTACCCGCCTTGATATGAAGGTCCGAGGCCTTCATCTGTACAGCTTTCTTTAGTAATAAATCGATATTAACTGTCATATATTACCTCTTAAAATTATACTCCTCGAGAATTTTGGACTCAATTTCCTGAGCTATTTCCGGATTTGCCATAAGGTATTTCCTTGTATTTTCCCTGCCCTGACCTATGCGGTTTCCATTATATGAGTACCATGATCCGGCTCTGTCCATGATTTGTTTTTCTATCCCGAGATCAATTAGCTCCCCGGTCTTTGAGATACCTTCGTTAAAGTATATATCAAACACTGCCTGTTTGAAAGGCGGGGCAACTTTATTTTTAACTACCTTGACCCTTACCCTGGTCCCTATAGATTCCTGGGCTACTTTAATAGTTTCTATCCTCCTGATGTCAAGTCTGACTGTGGAATAAAATTTCAGTGCGTTCCCCCCTGAAGTGGTCTCAGGATTGCCGAACATGACGCCGATTTTCATTCTGATCTGGTTGATAAAAACAACCGTTGCCTGCCCTTTTGCAATAGCTCCTGTAAGTTTTCTTAATGCCTGGCTCATCAGCCTTGCCTGAAGACCTGGAAGACTGTCACCCATGTTACCCTCGATCTCAGCTTTTGGTACAAGCGCTGCAACAGAATCAATAACAATGATATCAAGCGCACCACTGCGAACAAGTGTTTCAGTAACTTCCAGTGCCTGTTCACCTGTATCGGGCTGGCTGATAAGGAGATCATCTATGTTTACGCCCAGCTTTGATGCGTATGACACATCAAGTGCGTGTTCAGCATCAATAAAAGCGGCTGTTCCTCCAGCTTTTTGTGCCTGTGCAACTCCGCTAAGGGCCAGAGTTGTCTTGCCTGAAGATTCGGGACCATATATTTCTACCACTCTGCCCCTTGGGAATCCCCCTATCCCAAGAGCTACATCCAGACCTATAGAGCCTGTTGAGATAGCAGGCACCTCGACAATGCCGTCAGCGCCAAGACGCATTATCGCACCTTTGCCGAACTGTTTTTCTATCTGAGATATAGCTACATCAAGTGCTTTTGCACGTTCTTTGTCAGACATATTTACCCTCCTTATTATCGTTCAAAAAGCTGTAATTCTTAAGTTTCATTTTCCCTCAAAAACAGCTCTGCAAGCTGTGTGTACTTTACTCCGGTCTGACCCAGATCACTTCTCATTAATAAAACAGATCTGACATATATTGAGCTGAATCTGTTGTTCTGGTACAGATCTATTTTATCCATCAGAGCCCTTTTTTCCCGGGATGACTTGAATCTGCCGAGAGTAAGATGAGGGGCAAATTTCCTGTTCTCTTTCTCAAAGCCTAATAAAGAAATCTCCTCTTCAATATCATTCTGGAGTCGTGTCAATGAATCGTTTATGTCTATGCCGACCCATAAAACCCTTGGAGACCTGTTATTTGGAAAAACCCCGATACCAGACAATGTAAGATTAAATGCCTCGTATTTTTTAGAAACCCTCTGTAATATTTTGACAATATCATCAACATTATTTTCATTGATATTACCAAGAAATTTCAGTGTGAGATGAACACTTCCGGGCTTAACCCATCTGACGTCAGCTCCGCACTTCTTAAATTCCTTTTGAAGTTTCACCAGCAGGTTTATTGTAGATTCTGGTAATTCTATGGCTATGAAACTTCTCAAAATTTAATAATTAGGATACCACAGAACAAAATTAAAATTCTTATATCTTCACTGCTTATATCCAGGTTGTATGAATCGAATAAAGGACCTGAATTGTTAGACGTGAAATGTGATATGGTTATCTCAGATTCCCCCTAAACGATATAAGAATAGTGCTTCAATAGTTGAATTGTCAACAGG
>CAZVHL010000187.1:0-2861 GCA_964626925.1 uncultured Nitrospiraceae bacterium | reverse complement strand
TTTATAACTTTATTCTTCAGTATGCAGCGTACAGACCTCACAAAGCTTACAGGGAGCATTCTTTATAAGGCCCTCACCGCATTCAGCCTGCTTGCGGCAATTCCGCTGTTTGTATATGGAACCGTTATGTTTTATGAGAATGTTCGTTCAATAGATTTTGTTGGTAGAAATTTAATGGTCTTTGTGCTTTTGCTTGTAACACTGGCATCAGCGCTTGTTTTTGGTCTGGGTATGATAATACGACTTATTCGCCCTATTCTTTTGTTAAAGAAATCTGTCAGTGGTCTCGTGGAAAAGGGGTTGAATGAAAAAATAGAGCTAAATAGCAATGATGAGATTGGAGAGCTTTCAGCGGCATATAATGAAATGGTTGTTAAGTTACGCCATTCTGTTTCAGAACAGGACAGGCTGAGCAGATTAGCAGCTACCGGTGAACTTTCTGCTTCACTTGCACACGAAATAAAAAACCCCTTGAATGCTATATCTATAGCTGCGGCATATTTAAGAAATAATTATAAGGGAAAACTTATTAATGAATTTATTAAAATCATACAAAATGAAGCTACAAGAATAAATAAGTTAACAACAAACCTTTTAAACTTTGCTAAACCACAATCCCCGGAACCGATGAAATCTGATATCAATGATCTGGTTCAGGAAACGGCAAATCTTTTACGTCCGGAAGCAAAGGAACAGAATGTAGATATAGAGATTGTTACAGACAAGGATATTCCTTTGTTTAATTTTGACTACAATCAAATCAAACAAGTATTATTAAACCTCTTGATCAATGCTTTTGACGCTGTTGACAGAAGCGGTAAAATTAAGATACAAATATACAAATCGAATGAATTCATAATGCTTATGGTAGAGGATAATGGGAAAGGTATATCCAAAGAAGATTTGCATAATATTTTCAACCCTTTCTTTACTACCAAAACCCGCGGGACAGGCCTTGGTCTTGCGATTTCAAAAAAAATTGCCAAAGAGCACGGTGGAGATTTGCAGATTGAGAGCACTCATTCCAAAGGAAGTAAATTTACTCTTTCTTTACCATTACGAACATGACGAACAAAATATTACTTGTTGAAGATGAAGTAAATATCCTGAAAGTGCTCTCAACAGCACTGATGAAAGAAGGTTTTGATGTGGAATCGGCCATGACCGGCGAAGACGCGCTGACGATGATGAAGGATAAACAGTATGACCTTGTATTGTCCGACTATAAACTTCCCGGCATGAACGGAGAAACCCTTCTTGGGAAAATCAAATCCGTTGAATCGGCATTACCTGTTATTCTTCTGACTGCTTACGGCACAATTGACCTTGCAGTTCAATCAATGAAAAAAGGGGCCTACACCTTTCTTACCAAGCCGGTGAATTTAAACATTCTGTTGAAAACCGTTCAAGACGCTATTCGCTCCAGAGATCAGGCAACAAAGGAAGATATGCCCGGGCATTATCAGTTTCTAAACATTATAGGCAAAGCACGACCCATGCAGGAAGTATATTCCATGATACAAAGAGTGAGCAAAACAGATGCAAACGTCCTGATCCTGGGTGAAAGCGGAACGGGAAAAGAGCTGATAGCAAGGGCTATTCATTATACGTCTCTCAGGTCAGACAGTCCTTTTATCCCCATTGACTGTACTACCATTCCCACAGAGCTCATGGAAAGCGAACTTTTTGGATATAAAAAAGGGGCCTTTACCTGTGCCTATAATGACAAAATAGGCCTTATAGAGATGGCGAAGGGAGGCACTGTCTTTTTCGATGAGATCGGAGACCTGGATTATGCCCTGCAGAAAAAACTACTCAGGTTTATTCAGGAAAAAGAATTCCACAGGCTTGGAGGTAAAAGAGAGATCCAGGCCAATGTCCGGGTGCTGGCTGCAACCAATAGGAATATAGAAGAAGCCGTTGCAAAAGGGGAGTTCAGAGAGGATCTTTATTACCGGCTCAATGTCATATCAATTCACGCGCCTTCTCTTAAAGAACGAAAAGAAGATATCCCCATCCTTGCAGCGCACTTTCTTGATGAATATAGCAAAAAAAATAAAAAAGAAATTCGTGGGATTGAACAGAATGTACTTGACATTCTCATTAATTATGAATGGCCCGGTAATGTGCGGGAACTTTCGAATATTATTGAGAGATCTGTCATACTTTGCTCATACGATCAAATAAATATTGAATGTCTTCCACTTAAATTAAAGTTACTGGACACTGAAACTTTACCTGATCCCGAGAATCTGAACCTTATTGAAATTGAAAAAAAAATCATATGTAAGGCCCTGGACAGGACAGCCTGGAACCAGTCGCAAGCTGCTATTCTGTTAGGAATAAGCCGCAAGCAACTAAGAACCAAAATGAAAAACCTGGGGCTCACACATGAATAATTAAAACAGTATTAGCTTTTTCTTATTCAGGTGTTCTCAAGCACCTTGAGGAATGCCTCCCTCGTTATCTTGAAGAAGATATTCCATTTCACTTTGGGGAAGTGAAGTCTCTTGACCAAAACGCATACCTGGTTCCGGCTTTGCACCAAGTGCATCAAGCACTCGATTTACGAAATTGAAATAGCTTATGAGATAAACTGCATCGAGAATATCTTCATCAGAAAATCCGTTTACACGAAGAGATTCGATGTCTGTTTCATCCATATCCTTTATATCCAGAGTTAATTTGGTTGAGAAATCCAGTAGTGTTTTTGTTGCAGGATCGAAATCAATCTGGGTATAGTCTTCCTGAATTTTAAGTACTTTTTCCTGATCTTGAATCTCATCAAGGAGATCCGGCTCATGGCTCTCCATTCAGTAATAGCAGCCGTTGATTTTTGAAACTACAGTTGCGATCAGAAC
>CAZVHL010000186.1:0-2881 GCA_964626925.1 uncultured Nitrospiraceae bacterium | reverse complement strand
GTAACGAGCAGGAATTATGGCAACCACCTTATGCACGTATTACTTTACAATATTTATTTTATTAGTTCAAGTTACGAAATTACACCGTAAAACCGTATGTGATCATTGCAAATTTCAGACCATATTACAATCATCAACTCAGGAAATTCCCCCCTGATGTTGTCAATAATATTAGAATGCAATACAATATTACATCAATTTTACGACTAACTTGAACTAAAATCATGGCAAAAGCGGTTGCACTATTTTCAGGCGGATTAGACAGCACACTGGCAATCCTTGTGATGTTAAAACAGGGCGTTGATGTTACTGCCATAACGTTCCTGAATCATTTTGGATGTGATATCAGTGATAAGTCTTCATGTTCAAAAGATCCTTATTCTGCTTCAGTGAAGTTTGGCTTCAAAGTAAAACTCTCCCACCTGTCCGATAATTTTCTTGAAATAGTAAAAAACCCCAAATTCGGACATGGAAAAAATATGAATCCATGTGTTGACTGCAGAATTCTTATGTTAAAAGAGGCCAAAGAGTTGATGAATTTGATGGGAGCGGATTTCATTATAACAGGTGAAGTCCTTGGTCAGAGACCGATGAGCCAGCGAAGAGACTGCTTGCCATTAATGGATAAGGAAGCTGATGTTAAAAGACTTGTGCTGAGACCCCTGAGCGCTAAACGGCTGCCTCTTACATTCCCGGAAGAAACTGGATTAATCGACCGGGAACGACTCTATGATTTTACAGGACGTTCCCGAAAGCCTCAGATGGCACTTGCTGAAGAATTAGGGCTAACAGAATACCCTTCCCCTGCTGGCGGTTGCCTGCTTACTGACCCAATTTATTCCTACAGACTATCAGACCTTTTAAAACATACTCCAGATCCTGAATATAAAGATATTAATTTCTTGAGGATCGGAAGACATTTCAGGTTCTCAGCTGATTGCAAGATTATCGTGGGAAGAAACAAAGAGGAAAATGAAATTATCAGCTCAATGTATGATTCAGAGGATTACCTTCTGAGAGTAGAAAATATTGGAAGTCCATTAACTGTTTTGAGAGGCATAGTCACAGACAGCGCAGTGACTACTGCTGCGTCTTTGTGCGCAAGATATTCTGATGCCAGGCATTTACCGGAAGTAAATGTTTCTGTTCTTGAAAAAGGGCAGACCCATTATCTGAAAGTGCAGCCTGCGAAAGATAATATTTTAGACTATTACAGGATAGAGAAGAATAAAAAGCCGGAATTATCGACATTTTAATTGATTTCCGAATCTAAAGCCTGATCGGCACACCCCTGGATTTTAAATATTCTTTTGTTTCCAGCACCGAATATTCCCTGTAATGAAAAATTGATGCTGCAAGGGCCGCATCAGCCTTTCCCTCAACAAGCCCTTCCCTTAAATGTTCCAGCGTCCCTACCCCGCCAGACGCAACAACAGGAATAGTGACCGCTTCGGATATCCCTCTGGTCAATGCAATATCATATCCATCTTTTGTTCCGTCCCTGTCCATGCTCGTGAGAAGAATTTCACCTGCGCCGAGGTCTTCCATTTTTTCGGCCCACTTCACCGCATCAAGTCTCCTCATTTTCCTGCCTCCGTGAGTCGAGAGTGCCCACATATTTTCTTCATCAGAGTTTTGGAGCTTGACTTCACTTAAATACGGATCGCTTAACCATGGCTCATCAGGTTCAAATACCATCCCTTCTCTTACAAGTTTGGCATCAACAGCAACAACAATACATTGACTGCCAAATCTTTCTGATGCTGCTCTTATAAAATAAGGATCAAGAACAGCCGTAGTATTTATCGAAACCTTATCACATCCTGCATTTAAAAGGTCTCTTATGTCATCAAGATTCTTTATTCCTCCACCTACGGTTAGCGGCATAAAAACATCATCTGCTGTTCTCGCTACGACATCCAGTATAATCTTACGCTTTTCATGCGACGCTGTGACATCAAGAAACACAAGCTCATCAGCACCCTGCTCGTCATAGAACTTTGCATTTTCAACAGGATCTCCAGCATCTGTAAGGTTCTGAAAATTAACTCCCTTAACAACTCTTCCGTCCCTGACATCAAGGCATGGTATTATTCGTTTAGCCAGCATAGTAGTAACCTCGTTTCACTTCTCACTTCTTACTTCTCACCAATTCAATTGCTTCTCTTAAATCCAGTGCCCCGGAGTAGAGTGCTTTTCCTGTTATGACACCCCAGAGATTATCGATCTTCATTAAGCTCTTTATATCCTTTATATTCGAGACACCACCAGATGCGATTACAGGAACTTTGACTGATTCTACCATTTTGGCCATCGCATCCAGGTTAGGTCCAATAAGCATTCCGTCCCTTGAAATGTCAGTATAAATAATTCCGGCAATTCCAAGCTTTTCTACGCTTTGAGCAAACTCTACTGCATCAAGCTCCGTTATTTCCACCCATCCTTTTACAGCAACCTTGCCGTCCTTTGCATCTATGCCCACGATCACCTGTCCAGGATATTTTTTAGATGCTTCTTTTACCATGTCAGGATTGCCTGCTGCAGACGTCCCGATTATAACTCTGTCAATTCCTATATTCACAAGCATATCTATCCTGCTGATATCCCTGATGCCGCCTCCAAGTTCTATAGGGATCTGAATAGCTTTTCTTATCGCCC
The DNA here is from genome assembly GCA_964626925.1 of uncultured Nitrospiraceae bacterium. Taxonomy (GTDB): domain Bacteria; phylum Nitrospirota; class Thermodesulfovibrionia; order UBA6902; family UBA6902; genus CAZVHL01. The sequence goes on along the minus strand of CAZVHL010000186.1, from coordinate 223 downwards.
TGATTTTGTCGTAATTCTTTTGCTCACCAGAAAATGCGCCGTCTAGATCAACCAGATGCAGCAGCCTTGCACCAAGATCAACCCACTTGTTTGCCATTGCCGCAGGATCATCGGAATAAACAGTAACTTCATCTTCTTTGCCCTGTAACAGTCTTACGCATTTACCGTCTTTAAGATCAATGGCAGGAATGATTATCATGTGTTGAGTATATCAAAGCGTTTC
>CAZVHL010000185.1:0-2896 GCA_964626925.1 uncultured Nitrospiraceae bacterium | reverse complement strand
TTCACGACGACTATCTATGTAAATGATGGCATCGTTTGCACTTTCTGCTACAGCGCGGAAACGTTCCTCACTATCGTGGTGCATTTTTTCTGAACTCTCCCGCATTTTAATCTCATTAATCAATTCATCACGACTAACTGTGGTTGTTTTTAAATCATTAGTCATCTTCTGAAATGACTTAGCCAGTTGACCGATTTCATCTTTTGAATCAATATCAATATTAGTGTTCAGCTCTCCTTTGCCGATTTTTGTCGCTGCAACTCTTAACTTGATCAGAGGTTTCGAGATAGAATTAAAAAATGATACTTCTATCCATATTGCCAGTATTACACAGATAGCAAGGAAAATTGAAACAAACTGTATACTTTTAACTAATAGAGCGTGTGTGTTGTTGTTTAAGAAATTAATTTTATCAGTAGAGGTGTCAAGCACCTTATTATATTGAACGCCCCTTTTATTAACATATCTTTTAAGGCCTTGTTCATAAACCTTTTTTTGACGCCCATACTCTGTGCTGTCCAATATTTTGATCGCTTCTTCATTATGTCCATTGTCAACAAATTCGATAGATTTATATTCCATTTTCACAAGAGCAATATTCGCCTCATTAACACTTGAGAAAAATTTTCGGTCTTTTTCATCCCCCTTCTTTATCGCTTCATTGATTACCTTATCTAATTTCGGTTCAATATCCTGATATCGCTCTTTCCATTTATTATTCTGTGTAAAAGCATAATTTCTCGCAGATTGAGTCAAAATCTCATCATAATATCGTATGAATTGAGCTAATTCGTCTAAGTGTACTGATTTTTTTATTAATTCTATGATTCTTGGCATGTCTTTATTCAATGGCTCAGCAATATAAAATAGTTGATATAACGAAACACCTCCAACAGTTCCAACCATCAAGGCAACCATTAAAAACCCCAGTATTAGTTTATGAATTAACTTCATGTCTTCTTTTCTTCCTTTAATTGAAGCGAATCATGCTTCCCATTTTCTCCATATAAATAACTATTATCCTATGACCAATGGCCAGTACTCTTATCGGATTAATATTAAATAATCTGTATTAGTATCAAATATAGATGCTTGGGCAACTTATCTTGCATTTTTGGGAAAAGACTAAGGATGGAGCCACCGAGGGGAGTTGAACCCCTAACCTATGCATTACGAATGCATTGCTCTACCGGATTGAGCCACGGTGGCATGCCTCAAAAGCATTAATTAATATAATACATCACTTTAGTGACTAACACATTCAAAACCAAAAAAAACCCTGCAGTGTGCAGGGTTTTTGTGTAAATTGCAAAATGATAAAAAATTCTTATCCGCCTTCAGCTATTCTTTCATCTTCTTCTTCACGGGTTTTGCAATCAATGCATAATGCTGTTACCGGCCTTGCCTCAAGCCTCTTAATTCCAATTTCGTTTTCACATTCTTCACAAATTCCATAATCCTTATTATCAATACGCAGGATAGTTTCTTCGATCTTCTTAAGGAGCATGCGTTCCCTGTCTCTGAGCCGCAGAATGAAATTTCTGTCAGTCTCTGCAGTTGCCTGGTCTCCCATGTCAGGGAAATTAATATCTCCCGGGAGAGTGCTGAGAGTTTCTTCAGCTTCCTTTAAAAGTGAGTCCCTTTGAGACAGAAGATCCTGTTTTATTTGATGTATGAGTTTATCTCTTCGTGACATTGTAGTTTTTTTCTTTGCCGCGGCAGCTTTTTTCTTTGTTGAAGATGCTGATGTCTTTTTCTTTGTCTTCACAGTCGCTTTAGCTGATAACTTGGTCTTTGGTTTTGCAGTTTTCTTTGTCGCTGACTTTTTAGCTTTCCGAGTAGTCGTAGCTGTTGTCTTTTTTGCCATGAGTTTACCCTCAATAAATATCTAAATTAAAATCAAGAAATAATTTAACAGATTCTTAACTGCTAAGTCAAATTGCGCTTTAGCATTGTTTTATCTGCTTGACAAAGCCTCTTTATATTAATTAATTTAACCAGTATAAACCTCCAAATTATTAATAACTTATTTCATTATAATCGGTAGTTATTCGGATATCTTAAGCAGATATATACTATTAATAGTGAGCGTTTGATTATTTCAGCAAAATGAGAATCTGTTATGCATATTTTATCGTTTATCATATTTATCTGAACCCTATGAAAAACATTTTTGTATTTTGGAGGTGAGCATGTTTCTGGGTGTTAATGTTGACCATGTCGCAACAGTAAGAGAAGCAAGGAAGGAGACTGAGCCTGATCCTGTATATGCCGCGGATCTGGCGATTCGTGGTGGCGCGGATGGAATTACTGTGCATCTGCGAGAGGACAGAAGGCATATTAATGACAAAGACTTGAAAGCGGTCAGGAAAAAGATATCAAAGGAACTTAATCTCGAAATGGCGGCTACCGGTGAAATGATCAATATAGCGTTGAAAGTCAAGCCGGATATGGTGACTCTTGTGCCAGAAAAGAGAGCGGAGCTTACAACTGAAGGCGGACTCGATCTGAAAAGAAACAGTAGAAAATTAAAGAGAGCAATTGAATGTATACAGGCTAAAGGCATACCAGTAAGTTTGTTTATCAATCCCTCGGTTAATGATGTAAAGACTTCAAAAGAGTTTGGTGCTCAAATGGTCGAAATACATACCGGTCTCTATGCGAATGCAAGAGGCAAAAAGAAAGCAGATCAACTGAAGAGGGTAAAAAAGGCTGTGGAAGCAGGGTTGAAAATTGGACTTTCAGTCAATGCCGGGCATGGATTAAACTTTACCAATGTTAAGCAAATTGCTGCGATCAGAGGGCTAAGGGGTCTATATATTGGTCACAGCATAATTTCAAATTCTATTTATCTGGGAATAGAAAAAGCTGTTAAAGAAATGAAACGCTTAATCAG
>CAZVHL010000184.1:0-2904 GCA_964626925.1 uncultured Nitrospiraceae bacterium | reverse complement strand
AAGAAAGGGACGCTTTATGTTTAACCTTGTTAGTTTTGCCGGGATATTTATTCTCATGGCTTTTGCCTGGCTGCTTTCATCGAACAGGAAAGTTATAAACTGGAGGGTAATCATATGGGGATGTATCCTCCAGCTGGTTTTTGCTGTATTCATATTTGTATTACCGGCAGGAGCAGATTTATTTATGTTCATCAATAATATACTGATTAAGGTTATTGATGTTGCCAGCTCAGGCACTAAATTCCTTTTTGGCAGGCTTGCCCTTCCGCCGGGAACCACAAATGAATGGGGAGAAGAGTCACTGGGTTTTATCTTTGCTGTTCAGGTACTTCCACAAATTATATTCTTCGCCAGTCTTATGGCTGTTCTGTACTATATTGGATTTATGTCCTGGCTTATAAAAATATTTGCAAGAATTTTCACAAAACTAATGAAGGTAAGTGGGGCCGAAGCTTTGTGTACATCAAGCAATATCTTTGTCGGCATTGAATCTGCAACTACAGTCCGTCCTTACCTTGAAAGGATGACCCGCTCTGAACTATGCACAATACTCACAGCCGGCATGGCCACAATTGCATCGACAGTCCTGGCTATCTACATTTTAATACTCCAGAAACAGTTTCCTGCAATCGCCGGACATCTTGTATCAGCGTCTTTCCTGTCAGCGCCAGCAGCCATAATAATGTCAAAAATTCTGCTTCCTGAAACAGAATCACCCGAGACCCTTGGAATGGATGTCAAACCTTTTTATAAAAAAGAATCCTCTATAATCGAAGCAATTATTAATGGCGCTAATGCAGGACTTAAACTGGCAGTCGGGGTTGTCGCACTGCTTATTGCCTTTCTTGGCCTGGTAGCGTTAGTAGACTTTATTTTTACGGGAGCGGGCTCAAAAATTAACGGGATTATAAACATGAACATTGACTGGTCTTTGAAAGGCCTTATGGGATATATATTTTATCCATTTACGCTGATTATAGGTGTCCCTCCATCAGATGCCTTCGAGATATCAAAGATAATAGGTGAAAGGACTATAGTCACCGAGACCAAATCCTATATGGACCTCGCTAATCTAATTTCAACTGGCGCACTTCATAATCCACGCTCAGCATTTCTCGCAACATATGCTCTTTGTGGATTTGCCCACGTAGCATCACTGGCGATATTTGTTGGCGGAATCGCTGCCCTGGTCCCCAAAAGAACAGCGGACCTCTCGGCAGTTGGTCCAAGAGCTCTTCTGGCAGCTACACTTGCCTGCCTTATGACTGCTTCTGTTGCCGGCACTTTTTTCAGCGGCAGTTCAATCCTGTTAGGTCAATAATGTCAGTTCCAACTGTTTACGATGTAATTATCGCAGGCGGTGGTCCTGCCGGCTCAACTGCTGGATACATTTTAAGTAAAGCCGGACTTAAAGTACTAATCATAGATAAAAGTAAATTCCCCAGAAAGAAACTCTGTGGAGGATTAATAACATACAAAACCATCAGGCTCCTGGAACGGGTATTTGGTGAAACAGCATCTTCTCTTGATGAGCAGGGGATTATAGACTTTGAGTCTGATAGTTATGAAATTCGAACTGAACACATTATACTTTTAAAAGGAACTGCAAGCATTCCTCTACGCTTTGTTAAACGATACGATTATGATAACTTTCTGTTACAGAAGGCCCTTAATGCAGGCGCCAATATTATTGAAGGTGAACGAATTGTATCTATCGATATCTTAAAGGGCATGGTAGCTACTCTGTCCGGGCATAAGTTTGCAGCAAAAATAATCATAGGTGCTGATGGAGTTAACAGTACAATCAGGCGGAATTTTCCTGTTGACCTGTTCGGAAGAGAAGACTGGAAGGGCAATGTTGCTTCAGCACATGAAATCTTTGTCAACAGGGACAATACCGGTATTCAGTTTACTCATCCTGTCATTTTTTTTGGTTTCATAGACTGGGGATACGCCTGGATATTCCCGGGGCAGAATAAATTGAAGATCGGGATCTGCGGACTGAAAAGAAAAAACACAAAAAAACTGCTCACTTTATTTCGTGACTTCCTGTTAACGATAGGTTTAACCGGGCTGGATGATCAGATAATATCAAGCTATGTTGTACCTTACGGCAGTTTTCTGCCTTCTCCGATATTCAGAAATCTGCTGCTTGTTGGGGATGCTGCTGGTTTTGCCGATCCTTTGCTCGGGGAAGGAATATTCTTTGCGCAAAGAAGTGCGGAACTTGCTGCCAAGGCAGTGCTGGATTTCATAAGAAAAGATATATCCCTTGACCTGCTAAAACAGACCTATCTCGATTCACTCCAAAAACATATTTATACCGAACTTATTTATGCAGAGAAAATCCGGGATACAATGTTCAAATACCTTAATAAATTTGGATGGTATCCACTAAAAATTTTGATGAGCCTTTACGGAGATAAACCTATCGAAGCAATTCATGGCATAAGGTCTTATAAGTGGATGAAAATGTCAACTCCAATATAAACATTCGCATACAGGACTGAGCCTGCCTCTCTACTTTTCCCTCTTGGCGTTACGTTTTCTAACCTCATCCTTTATCCAGCGCACATGCCCCCGCCCAAGGCCCTTTACTTCACAGCCAAGTTCAAAATATCTTTGAATCTTATCATCATCAAGTATGCCGAAACAGTCTACAATAGCCGCAGTATTGCCTATCATTTTCACAACCTTGTCCGGTTCCAGGTCCATATAGTGCTTGTGACGTACAGCAAAAATAACCACATCAGCACCTTTAAAGGATGTCTTTAGGTTCTTTTCGATTTTCAGATTTGAGAGTTTCTCCTGATTACGGAAAAACCTTGCCAGACTATGTCCCTTCTTAGGGTAAGTATCCTGATTTTCAAACTCCCACCAGTGAGTAAGATACGGATCATGCAC
>CAZVHL010000183.1:0-2915 GCA_964626925.1 uncultured Nitrospiraceae bacterium | reverse complement strand
CTGCGACCTTCGGGTTATGAGCCCGACGAGCTACCGGACTGCTCCACCCCGCGAACCGTTAATACGATACTTCAGATTTGTCCGAAATGTCAAATTAAGAAGAAGAGTTGTTAGCTATCATTATTTCATATTCTTTTTTATAACTTCTGCAATTTCTTCTGCTAACTGTGTAATCTCATCTATATGATCACCTTCGATCATTACCCTGACCTTAGGCTCTGTACCGGAGGGACGGACAAGAATCCTGCCGTTGTTCAGTTTATTATTGGCCTTTCTTATTGCAGTTTTGATGCCTGAATACTTTCCGATATTCATAGGGTTACGGACCGGAACATTAACGAGCACCTGTGGATATATAGAGATGTTCGATGTGAGTTTCGACATTTGTTTTCCTGAACGGCTCATGACAGACAACACTTGCAGTGCTGTTATCGGTCCGTCTCCTGTTGTATTGTGGTCCAGAAATACTATATGACCGGATTGCTCTCCTCCAAGGTTGCAACCTCTTTTAATCATTTCTTCAACAACATATCTGTCACCCACGTCTGTCCGTATTAATTTTATCCCGGCCTTCTTAAGGAAAAGTTCAAAACCGATGTTGCTCATTACTGTTGCAACTACCGCGTTGCCTTTCAACTTCTTCTCTTTTTTTAGATCGATGGCACAGAGAGCCATAATCCTGTCACCATCCACAAGTTCCCCTTTTTCATCACAGAGAAGAGTTCTGTCAGCATCACCGTCATGGGCAATTCCGATGTCTGCCCTGTATTCCAGTACCGCTTTCTGCACAGTTGCCGGGTATGTAGTGCCACAGTTTGCATTTATATTGAGTCCGTCAGGGTCGTCATTGATAGAGATAACATCAGCTCCCAGCTCGGTGAGTACAGCAGGAGTGATTTTATATGCTGAACCATTAGAGCAGTCGACTACAACCCGGATTCCTTCAAGGGTTTTACCTTTTGGAAATGTTGATTTGATGTACTCGATATATCTGCCTGAAACATCATCTATTCTTGTAGCCTTGCCTATTCCGGCCCCCTCAGGTCTGATTTTTTCAAGTTTCCGGGAGTACATAATCTTTTCTATTTCGGTCTCTGTGTCGTCCTGGAGTTTAAATCCTTCAGAAGAGAAAAACTTTATACCGTTGTCATCAAAAGGATTATGTGAAGCTGATATTACAATTCCTGCATCAGCTCTTAAACTTCGAGTGGCAAATGCGATTCCGGGAGTCGGCAGAGGCCCGACAAGAACGACATTTGTTCCCATGGAACATATGCCGGAAGTAAGGGCGCTCTCTATCATATAGCCTGAAAGTCTTGTGTCTTTGCCTATAAGAATTCTGTTAAGCCCATCTTTTTTTCTGAGAATATGAGCTGCGGCTCTTCCAACTTCAAAGGCTATGTCTCCGGTCATGGGTTCATGATTTGCTTTGCCCCTTATCCCATCTGTTCCGAACAATTTCGTTTTCTTTTTTCTTTCAGCCATTCTATAGTCTCCTTACTTAATTTTCTTGATCGATATAAATACTTCCACCTTATCAATATTTTTTCTTATATTTGGATCGGACAGGTTTAAGCTGGCCCTGTATCTAAGATCAGAATTTATCCCGTTTATATCTAATGGCTCTGTCTTTACAGTGCGGATTTTCGAAATTTTACTCTTTGGCCCCTCTAATTCAACAGATTCTGGTGACACTTTTATGCCTGCAATCGCGAAACCTTTTTCCGGCAGACCTACAACAGCCGGTTTGACGGTAACGGTTTTTTTAAAAAGTGTCTCTATTTTGATGCCGATTGTTTCCGGTTCGATGCTTTTAACTGAAAGCATTGCTGGAAGATCGATATTATCTTTAGATAGTGTAAAAAAGACCTTTCCTTCCCTGGTTTGCTCCATGTTAATAACAGCGCTTATTTCTTTCTGTTTCAGATTTTCAAGAAGCCTCTCCTGACCTTCTATACTTACTCGTACTGTTTTCGGATATTCAACTATATCAAGTTCAGAGGGTATATTCGAAAAAATAACCGGCACGTCCATAGAAATTTCGAATTGCCCGCTCAATATAACAAAAAACCACAGTGTAATCGCGCAGACCAGTGAAGCGATTTTAAGCCATAAATTATTTGTAAAAAAATCGTTTTTCATTTTTTCTTTTTTTCCTGAACAATAAAGTGGTCTGCAAGAAAGTCCCTCAGAGATCCCATGTCTACATTCATTTCAATAGTGCTGCCAACTGAGGTAGTAATGCTGCCGGTTTCTTCAGAGATAATTAAGACCACAGCATCTGTTTCTTCGGTAAGGCCTATGCCTGCCCTGTGCCTTGTTCCAAATGTTCTCGATATATCCGCACTCAGGGTCAGGGGCAGAAAACATCCTGCTGCAATTATGCGGTTGCCTCTGATTATGACCGCTCCGTCATGAATAGGTGATGTTGGGTGAAAAATACTCAAAAGCAGTTCGCGGGACACCTTGGCATCGAGTTGTGATCCCATTTCGATAAAATCCTTTAAATTAGTTTCTTTTTCTATAACTATTAATGCCCCGATTTTCCTGGTTGAAAGTGAAATTGAGGCCTTTACAATCTCTTCAATAGATTTTACCTCCTCAGCAGAGGCGAAAGAAGGCAGAAATCGGGCTTCACCCATCTGAGCAAGCGTCTTTCTGATTTCCGGTTGAAACAGGATGATCAATGCAAGGACTATTTGTGCCCAGAGACTTTGAATTATCCAGTTAATGGTAAAAAGTCCAAGATACTTTGAGAAAAGAAGTGCAAGGAAAAGGACTCCAAGTCCCATGAGCATCCTTGCCGCTCTCGTTCCCTTAATAATTAAAAGAAGTCGATATATAATTACTGTAACCAGAAGGATATCAACCAGGTCCTGCCATCTTATTAGTTCAAGAAATTTCATAATCAGAAA
>CAZVHL010000182.1:0-2916 GCA_964626925.1 uncultured Nitrospiraceae bacterium | reverse complement strand
AGTAATGTCCTTATGTTCGAAAGGATACGTGAAGAAATCAGGATTGGAAAGACCCCAAGGGCTGCTATTGATTCTGGCTATGACAAGGCATTCTGGACCATATTTGATTCTCATGTAACGACGCTTATTACTGCGATAGTGCTGTTCCAGTTTGGAACCGGTCCGATAAAGGGTTTTGCTGTAACACTTGGGTGGGGTGTTTTTATTAATCTCTTCACGGCCCTTATCGGGACTAAAACAATTTTTGATTTCATAACGACGAAATGGGAAATAAAGCGGCTTAGTATATGATCGAGATTATAAAAAAGACAAACATCGATTTTATGGGAAAGCGAAACATTGCTCTTGCCATATCCGGGATATTGATACTTGTCGGTTTTGTGGCGATTATCCAGATTTCGAGAGGGACCGCAAATCTCGGTATTGACTTTGCCGGTGGAACTGCTGTGCAGATAAAATTTAACGAAACTATTCCACTCCGGGATATTCGCGAAGTGCTGAAAGGCGGCGGTATCGCTGATTTTGACCTGCAGGATCTTCCGACCGAAAACAAAATCCTTATCCGTATCAAGAAAAAAGATGATACACTCGGAAATCTTCCCAAGAAGATAATATCTGTTCTTTCGCAGGAGTTTTCTGAGAGCAATATTGTTGTTGATTCAACAACTGAGATCGGACCAAAAGTAGGGGCGAGGCTCAGGAATGATGCTATGTGGGCGATCGTGGCGGCGATCATCGGAATTCTTATTTATATAACTGTGCGGTTTCAGTTCAGGTTTGGTATTGGCGCTACTATAGCGACTTTTCATGATGTCCTTGCTGTACTCAGTGTGTTTTTTCTTATGGGTAAAGAAATAAACCTTATCCTTGTGAGCGCTCTTCTCATGATAGCCGGGTATTCCCTTACTGACACGGTTGTTGTATTTGACAGGATCAGGGAAAACCTGAAATTCAAGGGGAGAAAATCTGCGATAGAAATTATTAATATGAGTCTTAATGAAGTTCTTTCCCGAACGATTATTACATCACTTACAACATTTTTTGCTGCTTTTGCTCTTTATGTTCTGGGCGGTGAAGTGATTCATGATTTTGCGCTTGCTATTATGCTTGGAATCGCTATTGGTACATATTCTTCTATGTTTGTCGCTAGTCCCATTGTCCTGCTGATTGGACGTGAAAAGACCCTCAGTAGAAAATAATCAGTCAATAACGAATAATCAACCATACCGTATGAACCGTAACTGGCTTGTTAGCAAAACCAATCCCGAGTTTCTTAAATATCTTTCGCAACAGACATCTATATCAAAGGTACTTGCACAGGTGCTTGTGAACAGAGGGATGAATAATGCAGATTTAATAAAGGAATTTCTTGATCCCTCACTTTCTAAAATGCATGATCCTTTTCTGATGCCTGATATGTCAACGGCTGTTGAAAGGATAAAAATGGCGGTTGACAGGAATGAGACGGTATTTATCCATGGTGATTATGATGCGGACGGGGTAACTGCTACTGCGTTACTGGTTTCTGCTTTTAAGAAAATGGGGCTGAAAACTTCTTATCATATACCTAACAGGATGACCGAGGGATATGGTCTCAGCAATAAGGGAATACAGAATGCAAAACAATTCGGGGCAGGGCTTATCATTACAGTAGATTGCGGTATCAGTTCAGGGAAAGAAGTGCTGGCAGCCACTTCCATGGGCATGGATGTCATTATTACAGACCATCACGAACCACCTGAAAAGTTGCCGGCTGCATGCGCGATCATAGATCCGCACAGAACGGATTCACAATATCCTTTCAGACAGTTGGCTGGAGTTGGTGTTGCTTTCAAACTTGTCCAGGCGCTTATACAGAAGGAATATATTCAGGATATGTCATTGGAAGATTGCCTGGATCTGGTTGCACTGGGAACAGTAGCGGATTCTGTCCCTCTTGTGGATGAAAACAGGATATTTGTGACCCATGGCCTTAAGGCTATTACCGGTGAACCATGCAGAACAGGAATAAAGGCGATAAAGGATGTGTCGGGTATGGGCAGCGAGAAGCCTGGAACACTTTCATACACTCTTATCCCGAGAATTAATGCAGCGGGCAGGCTTGATGATGCAGGTGAGGTTGTTGAACTTTTTTTAACCGGAGACGAAGCAAAGGCCAAGGGAATTGCTTTACTGCTTGATGAGCATAACAGGAAAAGACAGAGGATTCAGCGGGAAGTATTACAGTCAGCACTCGACATGATAAACCCGGACCAGATCGAGAGTGCTATCGTACTTTCATCCGCTGACTGGCATCCCGGGGTTATCGGTATTGTTGCTTCAAGACTTGTTGATATGTTCTACAGGCCGGTCTTTCTTTTTTCTGTCAAGGATTCCGTTGCAAAGGGGTCTGCCAGAAGTATTCCTCCTCTGCACCTTTATGAAGCCATATCAGAATCCTCCGAACATCTTCTTAACTATGGAGGCCACCGGCAGGCAGCCGGTCTCAGACTGTTAGAAGAGAATTTACCTGCATTTAAGCAGAAGATAAACGCTATCGTAAGTAAAAAGCTAAAACCGGAAGATATGATCCCTCTGCTGGAAATTGATGCGTCAGTCAAATTTTCTGATATCAACTTTGACCTGATAAGAGAGCTGAGCCTTCTTGAACCCTATGGCGAATCAAATAAGCCCCCTGTGTTTGGCTCAAAAGACATACAAATTGTTAATCATCGAATTGTCGGCAACAATCATCTCAAAATGCAATTGAAACAGGAAAGTATTAATATGGATACGATCGGTTTCAATATGGGGAAGGAGTTAGGTTCAATTGAAGAATCCTCATCTATCGATATTGTCTTCAAGCCCAGCATAAATGAGTGGAATGGCATGAAAAGTCTGCAATGTAATTTAAAGGCTGTTCGACCAAGCTCTTAA
>CAZVHL010000181.1:0-2934 GCA_964626925.1 uncultured Nitrospiraceae bacterium | reverse complement strand
AACAACTCTCCCTCTATCAGACTTTCCGGAACTGCACCGCAGTTAATCGGCACAAACGGCCCTGATGAATTGCGGCTCAAAACATGAACCACCCGTGCCACTAATTCCTTGCCGGTCCCTGTCTCACCAGTGATAAGCACTGTCTGTTTGGAAGCCGATATCTGCGGAATATGTCTCAGAGCCTGCTTCATGAGCGGAGATCGCAGTAGAAAATACGGTTTTACCTTCTCGATGATAGGGTCTATGATAGTAAGTGACTTACTGACTGTGTCCGACCTTCCCATGCTCGTCTCTACCATGCTGGCAAAACGCGCGGCATCAAGAGGTTTCTTTATATAATCGTCAACGATACGCCTTACCGATTCCTGGGATGATTCAACTGAATCATACTCAGGATCAGCCAGCACATAAAAAAGAGTTTCGGGATTGTCTGACTTGTATTCTTTAATCATTTCTATGCACTGTTCATCAACCATATCAAGATCAGCAATAATCACGCTCGCCGGAATTTTCGATAAAATGTTAGCCGCAATGTTAAAGTTCAGAGCAGAATGCACGTCAGCACCTATATGCTTCAATGAGAGTTCGATTGCGCTCAATGATGAATCGTCTTTTTCAAGGACTAAAACAGAAAGCCCCTTTAAGCTTGGTTTTTTATTCATAATATTCTTTTCCCGTAATACTGATTGCTTGTCATCTGATTATATCAAATAATGTAATGAGTTGAGGTAATTTTGATATCATCTGCGTTACAATAGCGAGGCGCAATGCAGGAACAACCATCAAAAATATTTTTCTCAGGTATTGGCGGAAGCGGTGTCTCTGCAATTGCCTGTTTCATGGCTGACAAGGGCCACATAGTAGTTGGTTCAGACAGGATATTCGACACATCCCCTGACAATGCCCTGCAAAATACTCTGATTTCAAAGGGAATCACCATTGTCCCTCAGGACGGCAGCGGACTGGATACTACCTTTGACTTTGCGGTGTTCAGCACAGCCGTTGAATCCAACCAGCCGGAGATACTAAGGGCTAAAGAACTCGGGATTCCGATAAAATACAGACCGGACTATCTCACCGAGATCACATCAACTTATAAGACAATAGCTGTTTCTGGCACCAGTGGTAAATCAACCGCCTCAGGTCTTCTCGCTTTCCTTTTGAAAAAACTCGGATACAGACCTAATTTTATTGGCGGGGGCAAAGTAAAGCAGTTTAAGACCGCTTCCAGTCCCGGAAATTTTCTTACAGGAAATTCAGATTACCTGGTCATCGAGGCTTGTGAGTCAGATGGTTCAATCGTTCAATACAGACCGGAATATTCGATTATGCTGAATCTTGCCCTTGATCATAACCCTATAGATAAAACAGCAGGAATGCTTCAGTCTTTTATGGATAATACAGGCCGCCATATAATTACTAATGCTGACGATGACAATCTTGTACGCATAAAAAAGAACGGGTTAATTACTTTCTCAATCCTTAATCCTTCTGCGTACAGGGCTGTTGAGATCGAGTATCATTCATTCAGTACAGACTTTGTGGTAAACAAAACCAGGTTCAGTCTTTCTTCACCGGGCAGACACAATCTTTATAATGCTTTGTCATGTATTGCACTCCTCTCGCAACTCGGCATCCCGCTCGATGATATAGCCGCTGTACTGCACGAATTCAATGGAATTGATAGACGTTTTGATATCAAGCTAAAGGATAGGGGTTTTCTTGTTGTAGACGATTACGCGCATAATCCTCATAAGATCTCATTCCTGATGGATACAGTAAAGCCTATAAGCGATAAGATCTGCTATATATTCCAGCCTCACGGATTCGCTCCAACCAGGATGATGAAAAAGGAGTATATCAAAGTATTTGCAGAGAATCTCCGCAACTCTGACCACCTTATACTTCTTCCCATTTATTATGCCGGAGGAACAACATCCAGGGACATTTCCAGTAATGATCTCGCAATGGGCATAAGGGATCGGGGAAAATCTGTTGAGGTTATTGAAAACAGATCAGATATTTTAAAGAGACTCGCTAATTATAAAACCTATATTGTTTTCGGTGCGCGTGATGATACTCTTGCCGGTTTTGCAGAGGAGATTGCTGATATGATTCAGAATGAGAGGAATTCCTGATCAGGAACTGCTATTTTTATCCTTTTGTGATGCTACCTGCAGCCTCTTTATTTCTCTTTTGAGCTCTTTCATCTTGACTTCCCGGCCTACAGACATTTCATAGAATTTTTCAAGTTCATCAATTCTTGTCTTTATCTCTGCTTCCATTATCTTGCGCTCAGTGATATCTTCACATGTGGTAATTATGCAAATATGCTCATTATCCTCATCAGTCACAACGTCAGACATTAGTTGCACAGAAAATGTGCTTCCGTCTTTTCTCTTATTGGTGCTTTCCCTTTTCCATCGTTTCATCTTCTTAATCTGATCAACATTCAATGTTTTCCAGGAGTCAGCAGGGGCAAATATTCTTACGTTCTTCCCCTCCAGGTCTTCCTTTGAATATCCATGCATCTCTAATTCAGCTGAATTAATATAGAGGATATTCCCCTTAAGATCAGTGATCGTAACTCCAATCTGCATGGTTTCAAAAGCCTTTTCAAAGGAACGCAATGTCCTATTTGAATGCTCATATTCTCCAGACAGTACCTCAAGCTTTTCAGACCATTTCCGAAGCTCTTTTAATTCAGATACAAGCTGTTCCCTGCTTTTTTGCTGTTCCTTTACAATCATTACTATATAATACGGAATTTTTTCGATTAACTTGAGAAATTTACTCAATAATTCCTGTCTACTCCACGCTCTCAAGCTCAACCTGTACTCTAATCCTGCTGTCTTTACGCAATATGCCAAGAGTAACCTTATCACCAACATGGTATTTATCAAATTCATTCCGCAATTCATCATATGATGATAC
>CAZVHL010000180.1:0-2951 GCA_964626925.1 uncultured Nitrospiraceae bacterium | reverse complement strand
ATACGGTGCTTATTCCCGCTTCTTCAATCCCCCGTGCGATCAGTCCGACCGACTGATTACAGATGACTCAGGTGGGAGTTAAGAATGCTATATCCACTCCCAATTCTTTCAGTCGCTTTCCGGCTTTTCTTGAGTTCTCAAGCAACGGCCCGGTGACGTAAATATGTCCCATGAAACTGTAATGCTCCTCTGAGAGAGATTTGATTTTTCCTTCATTAACATATTCCTTCATCCTGTCCAGCGGAAACACGCAGTTAAGATCAGCATTAATAAATTTATGGTCATATGACTCATGTGTTATGGTTATATCCTCATGCCTGACTGCTCCGGGCAGAATCCTGAAAGAGCAGTCTCCTTCAAGGTGCTTTGTATCAAAAGGCGTATCAGTCTTCAAATGCAGGCCGCCGGTTGTCAGCAGTGCGAGTTTACAATCCTTCAGTGGTTTATTCAGTGGTGTGATCGGAGTATCATTGAGTACCGTATATTCAAATGCAGGATACTTTTTTTGAATGAGTTTTTTTGTAAGCATGAGTGATTTGATCACTGATAATCCTCCTTTGGCCTGATTTTTAATGATATCTATCATGACATGTGTTGATAATCAGAAACTGTAACGTGCGCTTGCGTAAGCGTTCGCATTGTCTTCAAACTGTGCAAAAAAGGTGTGGTCATCCTTTCCCGTAAAGAAATTTCCTCCTGCCTCAACGCTCCACCTGTCAGAAACCTTATAATGAATTTTCGGACGGAAATATGCATCCTGGTCGGATGGAGAATAATAGGTAAACAGGGAAAGCTTCAAATTCTGGTTCATCATCAATCTGGTCAATCTCAGGGTTATAACGTGCCGGTACTCATCTTTCTGGACAGCACTCGGTGGCAAAGATGAATTGTAATCAGTATAATCGAGCATCCATTCAAGGTAATATTGTATTCCCGCGGTAAAATCCCGGGCCAGTTCTCTTTCATATCCTCCCAGAAATCGCACCTCACTGTTGCGAATAAACGAGTCGTCCCCATCAGCATCCTGATGAGAATCATAATATCCCGTTTCTAAATATCCGATTCCACCCAGTATCGACGCGCGCAGACTGCCACCCAATGACCTGAGTCGTGGATATATGCCTTTTCCGGTAGAGCGATCGGTTCCCTCAGGTGTTTGCCAGAAACCCTGATATCCATACATTGCCAGTTCAACACCGCTTATTGTCTTTGACAGTCTCAGAGATATCTCATGGTTGTTAAAAAACCGGTTGCGCTCATCATCGTTAAATATGTTTTCTCGTCCAGCGATCCGTGCACCGTTCCAGTAAGATAGTCTTGATCCGTCTATATAATTCGATCCGTTGAAAACAGGGCTGTATGAAATATCGATATTAACCGGATCAGTAAAAAAGCTTATCCGGATATTGTCAGAAGGCGCCTTCAGATATTCATCATCCCGCCCTGTGAAAAAAGATTCCCAGTCCTTTGGGAAAAGGTCGTTAATAAATATGAGGTCCCCTGTTCCCCATGTCTGGATCTGACGACCAGCTTTCACGTCAATGAATTCAAAGGGAGAGAAAGTAAGGTTTAGTTCCCGCAGTTCACCTCTTACCTCTTCAAGGACCTTGTCGCCGATCAGGTCGCCTTTGAACCTGCCGATTCCCCAGTTGAACTCTTTCGACAGGTCAAGCTGTAATCTGGCTTCAGAGATGGTCTCATCTTCTTCAAACGGATCATTCTGCAGCCGCCATCCCTGGCGAATCTCCATAAATCCGAAAAGTTCGGTTTCGTACCGGTCGTACATCCAGTCACCCAGTTCTGAAGCAGATGCGCTGTAAATCAGTCCATGACACACTATAAACACAAACAGGATAATAAGCACAATCAGTGTGGGGTCAGGTCTACACATTTTACAGCCTTTGTAAAATGTGTAGACCTGACCCCTATAGGTATAAGTATCAGACATTTATCTGCGTGCCTCTTTTGGGGCCCTGCGCAGATACCGTTCGGTAAATATATCTCCCAGGCCGATGTCATAACTGATATCAGTGAACACGGACACTGTTTCCCCACCGTTGAGAAGGTCCCGTACACGGGATTTTACAACTGTGGGATGTCCCTGAATGTTCTTGACTTCAAGAGTTTCAACTATCCTGTACAACCGGTTGTCCTTGTCCAGATATTCTGCTTTCATGGGCATAAATGTCTTCCGGTCAATCCAGATTTTGTATGATTTGAACTCAACAGTGGAAGGGTCTTTCGGCACATTATTTAAAATAAAGTAGTCATCACTTGTCTCAACCATAGTATGATCATCTTCTATGATTGAACGGCCCGAAACATCTTCATACAAAAAGTGTGACCCCACGAAACTTGTGCGCTTGTCTGATGCGGCGATCCTTTTGACAAGATCAAGGGCTGGAAGATACAGCCACCGGTCATCGTCTCTGGCGATCTTTTTGTGTACCATAAACACCATCTTGCGCACGTCACTGGGTTTTCTAAAGTAGACATAGAATTTCTGTTCCCCACCGTCACTGACATCTTTTCTCAGGATTACAAACTCCTTTTTTCTGACCCGGCCCTGAGCATCTGTAATGGTCATTGATACTCTGGCCTTTCCGTCATTGCCTGCGTAATATGCAACCTTGTTTGCCCTGTCGACTATCTCTTCTACCCCCGGGATTCCTTCGGCAGGCAGAGGAGCTGCCCAAATCATTGCATATAATATTAAGATGCCTGATAACAAGAATGACTTTTTCATAATTTTACTCCCTGGGTGACTCCCACTTTTTATTTTCACTTTTTCCCAAACAGCTGTCTTTCCATTACAGTGATCAATGACGGCAGAATAAACATGGTAGCTACACCGGATATGGCCATTATGCTCGCCAGAAAAATACCCACAGTGTTATAAGTGACCAGCGGCGCTGCCATAAGCGGCGTGAATCCGACGGCAATCACAATCA
>CAZVHL010000179.1:0-2967 GCA_964626925.1 uncultured Nitrospiraceae bacterium | reverse complement strand
AGCCAATGAAAGATATCAAAACTGTTTTTGAGAATATGAAAGAACAGATGATGGAGAAAGTTGTGGTTTCATCAGATGAACTCGAGGCTTTCAAAATCGCGATGCAGATGGAAAAGGAGGGGCTTGAATTTTATAAAAAATTGTCCTCAGAATCTGTAACAAGCAAAGAAAAAGCTATTTTTGACAGACTCATAAGTGAAGAGCAGAAACATTATGATATCTTCTCAAACACATATAATTTTTTACAGGATACCGGGAACTGGTTCATGTGGGAAGATCACAGTATTGTTGAAGGGTAAACTGCATGAATATGCAGAACTATTAGATAGTTGCAGGAAGTCATTCTATATCAGGTATAAAGGAATAAATTTGCAGGGGGTAGGATATGAAAAGAACAAATAATAAAAAGAGTAAAGGTGTAAATTTTGCAAGTAAAGAATCATCTTCGACTATCACAAAAAGTAAAAAGTTGGAACCAGGCAAGACAGGAACAGGTAGACGGTCATTAGTCAGCTCTAAAAATATAAAAGCTGATAAACTTAAACTTGGGGCGGCTAAAAAGAAGACTTCTTTACCGACGAGTCTTCAAAAGAAATATGTCAAGAGCAGTCGGTCATGCAAGGTTACTTTCAGGCTGCCTAAAGAAGCTGCTCCTAATGCCAGGATGGTCACGATTGTTGGTGATTTCAATAACTGGAATATCACTGAAACAAAGATGATAAGATTGAAAAACGGGGATTTTAAAGCAACGGTAGAAATGCCCTGTAACAGGGAATACAGTTTCAGATATCTGGTTGATTCCAATAACTGGGAAAATGACTGGTTTGCGGACAAGTATATCCCCAATCAATTTGGTGGTGATGATTCTGTAGTAATTCTTGAATAAAAGGCTCTCAAAGTAATAAGTCGGCTGAGTATCAGCACAATATTCTATGAACAGACTGTCGAAGGAAAAGTCTGCCTGCTTACAGCATTCCGCCAACCAAAAAATCAATTGGTATCCATTTTACAGGGGAACGTATTGCCCTCTGTAAGAGATTAAGGAATTTTTAAAAGAGCGAGGGTATAATTAGACAATTGGAAATTGTCGGGTTACATATTTTAACACTAAACAAGGGAGGGCTGGATGGAACCGTTTTCAATAAGGGAAGTAATTGAACAGGCAGTTCAGACTGAGAAACTGGGACAGGAATTCTATACAAAAATGTCAGAGAGGTTTGAAAATGATAGCAAACTGAAAAATCTTTTTAATGAACTGGCTTTAATGGAAGTTGCACATGAGAAAATATTTTCTGATTTGAAAGATAAAATCAGTGATGAAAATCTTGAAAACTGGGATGAAGCTGCCAAGTACCTGCGAGCAATCGTTGAATCCGAATTCTTTCTAGGTAGGAATAAATCACTGCCGTCACTGGGCTACTTGAATTCTGTTAAGGATGCTGTAGGATATGCCCTTGAGTTCGAGAAAGAAACATTACTCTATTACTTTGGATTGCAGCAATCAATTAGCGAACATGAAGTTATTAATAAAATAATTGATGAGGAAAAGAGCCATATTATATGGTTGAGTGAATTCAAAAAGAACCTGTAGTTGTTGATACTGAAGGGGCGACTTATAACATAGTTGCATCTTTATAAATGGACTATTCAATCAAGATAGGCGGAGAAGCGGGGCAGGGCATTCAGACAATTGGCGGAACGCTTGCCAGACTCTTTGCCAAATCCGGATATAATGTTTTTACCAATCAGGATTATGAGTCCCGAATCAGGGGAGGTCATAATTTTTATCAGGTCAGGTTATCGGATAAACCTGTAAGTGCACCAAGTGACACAATTGATATTCTTGTTGCATTCGACAAAGAAAGCATTGAATATCATGCTAAAGAACTCACCCAAAACGGCCAGATCATTTACGATTCAGCAGCTTTAAAAGAAAAGCATGAGGCCCCTTACTTTCTTGATATCCCGTTTGTGAATTTGGCGACTGAACATGGTGGTAACAAAATCATGGTCAACTCGGTGGCGATAGGATCTGTTCTGGGTATGCTTGGAGAAAACCTCGATATACTTTTCAATATCTTCGATGATATATTCGCAAAAAAGGGAAATGAGATAATAAAGGGCAACGTAAATGCTGCAAATGCAGGACATGATTATGCTGTCAAGCATTGCGAGAGGTGTGCCTTTTCAACTAGGGATAGCGATATAGCAAAGCAGCCAAAAATGCTCATAGCAGGTAATGATGCCATAGGTCTCGGAGCGATTGCATCAGGCCTGAAATTTTATTCTGCGTATCCAATGACCCCTTCTACCGGGATAATGAACTACATTGCAGGAAAAGAGGCGGAATACGGGATAATTGTTGAACAGGCTGAGGATGAGATATCAGCCATCAATATGGCTATTGGTGCCTCTTTTGCCGGTGTCAGGGCTATGACCGGATCTTCCGGGGGAGGATTCGCACTGATGGTTGAAGGTTTATCTCTTGCTGGCATGACCGAAACTCCGATTGTGGTTGCCCTTGCGCAAAGACCGGGACCTGCAACCGGATTTCCGACCCGAACAGAGCAGGGTGATCTGTTATTTGCGATTTATTCCGGGCATGGCGAGTTTCCAAAAATTATATTTGCTCCGGGTACCCCTGAGCAGGCATTTATCCTGACAAACAAGGCATTTGAAATTTCAGAAAAATATCAGGTTACAGTTATTATCATCACTGACCAGTATCTCGCAGATTCTGAATGGACTTTTGATCGATTCGACTTAAATAAGGTCAGCTACTCTGATCAAAGATTAAGAGGGGATGTTTTGCAGGATTTAAAGGAATACAATCGCCATACTTTTACGGAGAGCGGAGTTACCGCTATGGGCGTTCCAGGGGATTCAACACATCTGATAGTGACTGATAGCGATGAGCATGATGAAGCAGGCCACATGGTGGAAGATGCCGAGACACGGGACAAGATG
>CAZVHL010000178.1:0-2980 GCA_964626925.1 uncultured Nitrospiraceae bacterium | reverse complement strand
AAAGTTTGTAATTCATTTCCTGATTCCAGAGATTTAATTAGAAAATTATACCATGTATCAGCTAACACTGATTAAAGGGGCAATCAATCTATCAAAAAATTGCAACCAACCTTGTAAATGAATTTTTTAAACGCTTTGACACTCCCATCAACATTCCCTTCATAAGTGCGTTACCAATATCAGGATGCTTCATTGATAGCTTATCGAAATTTTCTCTGGAAATAACTACAACACTTGAATCTTCCATAGCTTCGGCGGTCACTGCTCTGGGACTTCCATCCAGAATGCATAGTACTCCAACGTAAGCGCCTTTACTGTATATACCCAAAATCACTTGATTACCCTTTAACTTTGTCTTTTTCTTTACGCGAACTCTACCGGACACAATGAATGCTACATACGCACAGGGATCACCTTCTTCCCATAGAATTTCTCCTGATGAAAATCTTTTGCATTGAAAAAAGTCAGATGCCTTCCTGAGATCATCATGACTAAGAAAGGTAAATGCACTGAGGTCCTCTGTCATAACAATGCATAGTTCTTTAAAGACATCGGTCATGTTATTAGTTTCTCAAATATGAAAAGTTGCAAATCAGTAGAGTCGGACAATAACATAATGGTTGTCCGCTAGAAATCAACATCCATGCTGATGTCAGAAGCAGGGGCCGAGTGGGTAAGTGCACCTACTGAAATCAGGTTTACACCGGTTTTAGCAATGTCAGAAACATTATCAACGGTAATGTTTCCTGAAGCCTCTATTATTATATCCATGTTTTTAGCATTGATCATTTCGACCGCCTTTTTCATTTTATCCACAGACATGTTGTCCAGCATAATTATATCTGCTCCTGCGATTAATGCATCTTTCACCTGTGATATATTCTTTACTTCCACTTCCACTTTCAACATATGCTGCGCTCTTAACCTTGCAAGCCTTACCGCCTTACGAATTCCTCCTGCAGCTGCAATGTGATTATCCTTAACAAGAATTCCGTCAAAAAGACCCGAACGATGATTATGCCCTCCCCCGATCCTTACAGCATATTTATCAAAAAACCTCAGCCCCGGCGCAGTCTTTCTGGTATCTACAATTTTCACTCCTGTACCCTTAATTTTATCGATATAGCATTCGGTAAGACTCGCTATTCCGGACATCCTTTGCAGAAGGTTGAGGGCGGTTCTTTCCGCGGTCAGGAGAGATCTTGCATTGCCTTTAATTTTTACTAATACCTGACCGGACCAGACATGACTACCATCTTTTTTAAATACCTTCAATTTAACATTCTCGTCCAGCAGCTGAAATATTCTCCGGGCAAACGGCATTCCTGCCAGAACAAAGTTTTCCCTGGCTATAAGACTGGCCTGTGCAACCAGGTTCTCCGGTATAAGAGCTATGGTTGTAATATCTCCGCTTCCAACATCCTCTTTCAGTGAATTGATAAGAATGTCATCCGCCATGTCAAATTTATCATTCATCATCAGGTTCACTCATACGTTTCAGCTTGCTGACATTCCGCTTCAATACCTGCAATTTATCTACTAATATCTCATACTTATACCTGTTATCTTCAACGACTTTCTCAGGAGCTTTAGATATGAAATCTCGATTAGCAAGCTTCTTTTTTAAAGTTATTAATTCTTTTTCCGTCTTATTCATCTCCTTATTCAGTCTTTCCATTTCCGCATTAACATCTATCAGACCCTGAAGTGGCACAAAGATCTCCATTGATAATTTAATGGAAGTTGCCGCATTCTTTGGTGACTGAACATCCTTTCCGATTTCTATGTCTTTAACCTTCGCAAGTTTTATAAGATATGCCATATTATTAGTGAGTATTTCCTTATTGCTGTCCATAGTCTTAATTGCTACCCTGAGTTCAAGTGAGGGAGATATATTCAGTTCTCCCCTTATACTCCTGATACCTGTTACAGCATCCATTACAACAGACATTTCATCTTCTGCTTTCTTGTCTTTGATTCCGTCTTCAGCAACCGGGTATTTTCGAATACAGAGACTGCTTGCCTCTTTCGCCGCAGGAAGCTGCTGCCATATTTCCTCTGTTATGAAAGGCATAATTGGATGCAGAAGACCAAGGGCAACTTCAAAAACATGGATCAAGGTACTGATCGCCGCTCTTTTGGGTTCTTCACTGTCACCATAGAGTTCAGGTTTTATCATTTCTACATACCAGTCACACAGCTCATGCCAGACAAACTGATATAAAACACCGGCAGCATCGTTAAACCTGTATTCTTCAAGTGTGTTATTCACCTCCACGCAAACAGCTGACAAGCGGCTTAAAATCCATCTGTCAGCAAGACTGAGAACATTCCTCGAATCACTCAGTTCCTTTACATTCAGGATTTTATCGCCTTCATTTAAGTTCATCGAAATAAAACGGGCAACATTCCATATCTTGTTCAGGAATTGCCGGTATCCCTCAACTCTTTTTTCATTAAACTTTATGTCCCTTCCCTGGGCAGCATAAGCAGCAAGGGTAAACCTGAAAGCATCGGTGCCGTATTCATCTGTCATTTTGAGTGGATCAATTACATTACCTTTGGATTTGCTCATTTTCTTTCCTTCAACATCTCTAATAAGAGCATGAATATAAACATGATCAAACGGCTGTCGATCCATAAATTTCAATCCCATCATCATCATCCTGGCAACCCAGAAGAATAGAATATCAAAACCTGTTACCAAAACACTTGTCGGATAAAATGTATTGAGCTCATCCGAATTATCAGGCCAGCCAAGAGTGGAAAAAGGCCAGAGTGCAGACGAAAACCATGTGTCAAGTACATCTTCATCCTGCCTCAGATTCTCACTTCCGCATTTACATTTTTTGGGAGTCTCTCTTGACACTATGCTCTCTTCACACGATCTGCAGTACCAGACAGGAATCCTGTGTCCCCACCATATCTGACGGGATATACACCAGTCCCTGATGTTTTCCATCCAGTCAAAATAACTGTT
>CAZVHL010000177.1:0-3069 GCA_964626925.1 uncultured Nitrospiraceae bacterium | reverse complement strand
ATGCAAACCGGACTCGACATATTTGAATCGAAATGGCCTGCCAAGTTAATGGGTGCAAGGGTAGGGCTCCTTGCGCATCCTGCTTCTGTAAATAGCAGGCTTGATCATGCTGTTGACTGTTTTATGAAATCAGAAAAAATTAAACTGAAAACTCTCTTTGGCCCTCAGCACGGTATTAGCGGAGAAACACAGGACAACATGGTTGAATGGGAAGGTTTTAAGGATCAAAAAACGGGGCTTCCCGTTCACAGCCTATACGGTCAAACACGAAAACCAGAGCCCTCAATGCTGACAGATATAGATGTTATGGTGATCGATCTTCAGGATGTTGGATCCCGTTATTACACGTTTATATGGACAATGGAATTATGTATGCAGGCATGCAACGAAGCCGGGATATCGATTGTTGTTCTTGACAGACCCAATCCGCTTGGAGGGATAATGACCGAAGGCCCTGTCCTTGAAATGGATTACGTTTCTTTTGTTGGACGACAGCCGTTGCCTGTGCGCCATGGTATGACGATCGGAGAGATCGGTTATTATTTAAAGCAAAAATTTTTCGATGACCTTGATTTCCATATTATTCCTGTAAATGGGTGGGAAAGGAGTCGGTGGTTTGATCAGACAGGCTTGCCATGGGTATTGCCCTCGCCGAATATGCCGACATTGGATACTGTCATGGTCTATCCGGGAATGTGTATGCTGGAAGGCACAAATTTGAGTGAGGGCCGTGGTACAACAAGGCCGTTTGAAATATTCGGGGCACCTTTTATATCACCTGAAATTCTGGTAGAAAACCTTAAGGAATCTGAATTGCCCGGTGTTATATTCAGGCCGATCTATTTTAAGCCGACTTTTCAGAAGCATGCAGACAAACTATGCGGAGGAGCTCAAATTCATGTAACTGACAGGGAAAAATTCAAACCCTTTAAAACCGGCGTTGCAATTATAAAAGTAATATTTGAACTTTATAATGAGCAGTTTAAATGGAAAGAACCTCCATATGAATATGAGACCGAAAAACTGCCGGTCGACATACTTGCCGGTACTGATAAATTAAGAGCATACATAGAAGAGGGAAGGTCACTGAAACAGATGGAAGATTGGTGGGAGGCTCAGTGCATTGAGTTTGACAGTGAAGTGAGGAAGCAGTATTTATTATATGAGTAAACTGAATCTGTTCATTCCTGCTGCTGGATTGGGTGAAAGACTTCGTCCCATTACACATTATATTCCGAAACCTCTGTTACCTGTTTTAGGTAAACCTGTATTGCAATACGTTCTTGAAAATGTTTCTTGCCTGCCTTTTGACAGGATCGGCATGAACCTATACCACAAAATAGAGGAGATGAAGGAGTGGATCGCTAAATGCCAGTTTAATGATAAAATCACTCTTTTCCCGGAAACGGATATGCTCGGTACCGGTGGGGCGCTGAAAAACGCCCGGGAATTATTGAGGGATAGACCCTTCCTGGTTCACAACTCCGACATACTTTCAGATATAAATTTGCAGGTGCTGATCGAATATCATTTTTCTGAGAAAAACTTAGTCACCCTGGCAGTGCACGATTATCCGGAATTCAACTGTCTTGTAACGGATGAACATGGAACACTCGTTACTGTTGAGGACAGGCAGACACTGTCATCAGGAGATGAACAGAAAATGGCATTTACCGGGATTGCTGTTTATGAGCCTGAATTTTTAAATTTACTGCCTGAAGGACCCTCCGGTGTTGTCGATTCATGGAGGAACGCAATAAAGTCTGGATACAGGATAGGCACATTTGATGTGAGCGGTTGCCGCTGGAGTGATATCGGGACACCGTCTTCGTATGCTGCTGCAGTATTTGATGCAATGAAGGCTGAAGGTGAGACTTTGTTTATTCATCCCTCAATAAAGGACTGCCAGGACTTTGCAATTCAAGGTTATGTAGCAATCGAAAATAATTGTGAGCTAGAAAAAGGAGCAGCCCTTAAGAATTGCATATTGCTTCCCGGAGATGAAAAAGGGAAAAGCACAACAGATATTAATGAGGTTCCTGTTTATCAAAACTGCATTGCAGGCCCCGGATTCAGGATAGATCTTGATTTGATCAGAGTATTAGGATTGTCCGGTCAAGACAAGAGACAGCTTATCGGTACAGGCGGGTCGGACAGAAATTTCTATCGGATTGAGAATGCAAATGAATCTGTAGTGCTTATGCAATGTAAAAATGGTGACCCCGATTTTAAACGGCAGATTGAATATGCTCGATTTTTCAAAAAGCTATCAATTCCGGTCCCTGAATTATTGAGTGTTGACAATGCGAAGATGCAGGCTCAATTTGAGGATACAGGCGATCTCTCTCTATATAGTTACCTGAAATGTTTCCATGAAGACAAAAAGATAGAAAGTATTTATCAAAATGTTATTGATGTATTGGTGCTGATTCACACTTCAGTTTCTGAGCATCTGGAAGAATGTCCGATGCTAAAGGAAAGAATATTTGATTATGAACATTTCAGGTGGGAGACTAACTATTTTGTCGAAAGATTTGTGAAAGCGTTCACAAAAATTGCAATTTCCGATAATTCAAAATTAGAAAATGAATTTGGAGCCCTTGCTTTAAGAGCGGACTCTTTTATTAAGACTGTTATTCATCGTGACTTTCAGTCACAGAATATCATGATCATGAGACAAAGGGAATTGCGTATAATTGATTATCAGGGAGCCAGGATCGGCCCGCCTGCCTATGATGTAGCATCTCTGCTATGGGATCCGTATTACTCTATTGATGCCGGTCTCAGGGAAGGGCTTCTTGAGTATTATGTTTCCGAAATCGAAAAACGAGGCCTCTTTTCTATTGGCACCGGAACGGGTGAAACAACATTCAACCGGGGTCAGTTCAGAGAATCCCTGATTGTCTGCCGTCTCCAGCGTCATATGCAGGCACTCGGCGCATATGGATTTCTCTCCACAGTAAAAGGGAAGAAATATTTCTCAAAGTACATTCCAGAGGGATTAAGACTTTTGAAAGAAGATATATTGATAGTGAAGGATGAGTATCCTGAGTTGTATGAATTGATTAT
>CAZVHL010000176.1:0-3092 GCA_964626925.1 uncultured Nitrospiraceae bacterium | reverse complement strand
TCTCTCATGTCTTCAACCAGTGCAGGTTCGAATTCGATTGTGGTTATTGACGCTGTTGAACCAACAGCAAAAATATTGACTACTCCATTTGTTATTTTAGATTTGTGCACAATAGCCTTAACCTTTTCGGTGATATCCTTAATATCTGAGTATCCATCTGTCTGAATTGTAAAGTCTTCACCAAAGACCATTTTAACCTCCTTTACCGGGCTAATTGCGATTAATTTAAGCTTCTTCTTCCGGATTATAACAGATCTGATCATGTTCCCAAGCATGGCTATAAACTGTTAAAATATGCGGATGTCCACTGATGAACTCATTATTTCAGGTGCTAAACAGAACAACCTCAAAAATATAAGCCTAAGGCTTCCTCATAACAAATTTATCGCAATAACCGGTGTGTCTGGTTCGGGTAAGTCATCACTGGCATTTGATACTATCTTTGCCGAAGGTCAGTGGAGGTATATTGAGTCACTCTCTACTTATGCGAGACTGTTCCTTGAAAAGCTTGACCGTCCTGATGTTGATGCTATTTGTAATATAAGACCGGCCATAGCCCTTGAACAGCGAAATCATGTCAGGACTTCCCGATCAACAGTTGGAACTGCTACAGAAATTTATGATTACATCAGGCTTCTGTATACAAAGGTCGCAAAACCGTACTGCATGAATTGTGACCTCGAACTGAGGTCGTGGACTCCATCTTCTGTTTTTAAAGAACTGATCGAAAAATTCTCAGGAGCAAGGGCATTGATAATTTTTGGGTCAGGCGACTCTGTTGAAGAACTTGGGAAAAAAGGATTTCACAGGATTCGTCAAAAAGACGGATCTGGGGGAAAGTGTGAAGTTGTCCTGGACAGGCTGGTAATCAAAGATGAACCTCGTCTTTCTGACTCTATCGAGACAGCATGGGACTATGGAAGTGAGTGTGTATCAGTGGAAATAATAGGAGATTCCGGAGAGCCGGAGGATGTTCTGAGATTTCAATCAGAGTTAATATGCCCTGATTGTGATATAAGGGTGCTCGCTCCTCAGCCGCTTCTTTTTTCATTCAATCATCCCACCGGGGCATGTCCTGAATGCAAGGGTTTTGGTAATGTACTTAAGTATTCTGAGGACCGTATTGTGCCGGATAAGGACCTTCCCCTTGGGAAAGGAGCTATAGAACCCTGGGACAAGCCTGCATATCGATGGTGGTACAGGCAGTTAGTCAAAGCTGCAAAAGGCCACAAAATAAATCTCAAAATTCCTTATAAGAAGCTTTCCGGGAAGATAAAAAAACTTCTATTCAGTGGGGCTGATGATTTTTACGGGCTGGATGACTTTTTTGAAGCTCTTGAAGGAAAACGTTACAAACTTCATGTCAGGGTTTTTTTAAGCAGATACAGAAAACCTGTAACATGCGACCGTTGTAAGGGAAATAGACTTCGGAATGAGGCTCTTGCATTCAAGTTTGCTGGAATGGATATATACCAGATTTCCAACTTGTCAATCTCACAGTTAAATGATTTTTTCTCAAATCTTGTCCTTTCAGAACATGAAACAGAGATATCTTCCGAAATCCTGAGGCAGATAAATCTCAAGTTGAGTTTTCTTGACCGGGTTGGAATCGGCTATCTTACGCTGAACAGAGAAGCAAAGACACTTTCAGGAGGAGAGTCTCAGCGAATTAATATCTCCAAACAGCTGGCATCAAAACTGACCGGCACCCTGTATGTATTGGATGAACCTACAGTGGGACTGCATCAAAGAGATGTAAGCATGATTGCCGAAATATTAAAAGAGTTGGCTTATGCAGGAAATACTGTGCTGGCTGTAGAGCATGACAGGATGATCATTGACTCTTCTGACTGGGTTGTCGAGCTTGGCCCCGGGGGTGGAGAAAAAGGCGGGAGGTTAGTTTATTGCGGCCCGAAGTCCGATTTCCTGAAGTCAGATACCCTGACCGCAAAATATCTGGAAAATATTGCATTGATTCCTGTTCCTGAGCAAAGAAAAAAGGGCAGCGGAAAGACGCTTTCGATTACTGGTGCCAGCGGAAATAATCTCAAGCATATAAACCTGAATATTCCGCTTCAGACGCTGACGTGTGTGACCGGTGTTTCGGGATCTGGCAAGAGTACAATTGTTAAAGATACAGTTTATAATGCCCTTGCTGAATTTTTTAAAATTGCATTTGAAACCTCTCAGCCATTTGACGCGATTACCGGGCTTGAATACCTTAAGGGAGTCAAGATAATCGATCAAAAACCGATTGGGAAAAGCCCCCGTTCAAATCCGATAACTTACATTAAGGCCTTTGATGCTGTCAGGAAGCTTTTTGCTGAACAACCACAATCGCAAATGCGTGGATATGGTCCGGGTCATTTTTCATTCAACACTTCAGGGGGGCGGTGTGAAACATGCGCGGGCGTGGGGTACCAAAGGCTTGAAATGTATTTCTTTGAAGACTTGTATGTAAAGTGTGAAGAATGCTCTGGCAAGAGATATAAATCCGACATTCTGAATATAACTTATAATGGTAAGAATATTTTTGAAGTTCTTAATCTCACTGTTAATGAAGCGGTTAAATTTTTTAAACGTCTCCCTTCACTGATCCCTAAATTACAATTGATGTCTTCGGTCGGGCTTGGTTACCTGAGACTTGGTCAGCCAGCTACGACCCTTTCAGGTGGGGAAGCACAGAGGATTAAAATATGTGCTGAACTCGGGGTTTCAAAAAGAAAAGATTTTCTGTACATACTGGATGAGCCTACTGTGGGGTTACATCCGGACGACATAAATAAACTTCTAAAGGTTCTTAACGGTCTTGTAGCAGCCGGAAACACAGTCCTTTTAGTTGAGCACAATATGGACATAATAAAAAGTGCAGACTGGATAATTGATATAGGTCCAGAGGGTGGCGAAGAGGGAGGACACATCATAGCCGAAGGTGTGCCGGAAAAAATAGTAAAGCAGAAGAAATCTTATACCGGCAGATATCTTAAAGAATATCTAACTGCTTGATCTTATAGTTCCTCATGAATATAATAGGGCTGATTTAGGGACATGGCTCTTGTTTGAATCTGTTTCCAGGGCTTATCAAATCAACA
>CAZVHL010000175.1:0-3184 GCA_964626925.1 uncultured Nitrospiraceae bacterium | reverse complement strand
TCCAGGAATGCTGTTTATGGCACTCCGTACACTCAATGCCGATATTTTGAACATGAATCTGATGCTTGCCTACTTTCACAATCTTCGGATGACAGCTCAGGCATGTTCCAAAGTCAGGCCGTACCTGGTCGTGCGGCTTATGACACTGGTAACAGAAAAACTGCATCGGCGCGCCTTTCGGCCTGTCGATCTTTGTAGCCTCATCGATTATCTCTTTTGACGGCGTAAAGTTCGTTACATCTAAAGTGTCATCAAGAATCAGCATCTCCCTGACAGAATCTCCACCGTGACAGAAAAGACACTTATTCGGTCCGGGCCTGAGATCAGGTGTTCTGTCCGTATGACAGTTCAGACAGGCAAGTCCGCCCATACCCTTACCGTGAACAACCTTGCGCTTATGACACTCAAGGCAATACTTCTCTTCAGGACGAAACTCGTGTACTTTATATCCATGACACTTTGAACACTCTATTTTTTCCATAAAATAGTGCTTTGAATGCAGTCTCGAAGAATTAATTTTCACTGCATCCGGATATTTTTCATTCTCCTCCCAGTGACATCCAATACAGTACTTCCATGGAACAATGACCTTGCCGTATCGGACAGGGACCTCATTCGTTCTAAGAATAATTGCGCTTACCATTAGGGCGTTGAGTTCTGAAATCGAGAGATGGTGACATTCATGGCAATTAATATCCTTATGAACACTGCTCTTCCATGCATCGAAAGATTCATTCATTATATGGCACTTGTTACAGAAATTCGGATCATTTTGAGTGATGTTATATGTTGTGAAGGCAGTAAGTCCGGCGCCGATTACCGATATTAAGATCAAAACAGCAATAATGGCCTTTGCTATGCGAGGCACTTTCTTACTGAATATACGCCATCTGTCAAGCAATCCCCTTATACCGCTTCTGATTGGCTGTTCTTCTTCAGTAGGTTCTTCTTCTATCTTCTCTTCTACAGGATCCTTCTCTTCCATTTAATACCCCCCCAAAAAAAATCTTAATTTATTGTTTAAATTTCAAACAAGGAATAATCTTGTTAAACATCCAAAAAAGTATAAAAGGTAAAATACCCATAAAAAGGGCACCCATCACCCCTTCCTTGAATGTTTCAATGCTATGAGGAATCACCGGAATATGATATTCCATATATCCGGCAAAAGAGAGGGAAAATGCCTGCCCTCCTATAACAACGTTCCACCTCATCATAAATACCCCGAAAAGAACCAGCGCTGCTGCAACAGCAGCCCTCTTTACCGTTAATCTTGGTAAGAGCAGCAGGACAAAGGGAAGGACATTTCCAAAGCCATACTGGTAAATAAATATTTTGGTAAAGTCCTTTCCATAAATGACCGTACGCAGTATGTCCCATGACTTCATTGCCGTATAACCCCTGAATATGAGGTCGACAAGTTCGAGGGTCAGCGCTGCAATCATAAATCCTAACAGGTACTTTGATGTCTTTTTGACTATGTCAATTTCTGCGCCCCCAACATCGTCAGCGGTCATTTCCCAGCGTTTCTTAGAAGTCTTTATCCTGAATTTTCTCCATTCCATTATTATTATGTCTGTAAGCATGCAGAGCGCTATGCCGGAAACAATTGCAGACATAATGAATATAACAGGCATAAGCGGAGTCATCCAGAGCGCATTCGCCTTAACCGATCCGAATATAAAACCTGCGTAACCGTGCAGGAAACAGGCAACCGGGATACCGATGCCCGCCAGTATTTTTATTGCCTTTTCGTCTTTGTGAAGTGCGCTTTCACTAAGGTCATACGCACCAAGGGTCAGTATGTGGTATAAGGTCCGTAATAACGTGTTTCCAATACCGGCCTTGCCTTTGAGCTCAATTGTCTGTTCTACAAAGAACTTCCTGTAGACAAACCATATCTCGGATGCCACGATCGCCATATAAAATGAATAGACCATCCCGAATGCGGCGATTGCAGACGTAAAATGAGGTGTGAGCATCACCTCAAAATTTCTCTGGGGCTGTTGCAGATGAAACAACAGAGGCATTGGAGCTACTATAAGAAGGGCAAAGGAGAAGACCAGCGCAAACTTCGCTATATCCTTCAGGTCGTCCTGTCCAAAAACATGATATAAAGATGACAGGACAAACGCGCCTGCAACCAGTCCCGTAAGGTACGGGTACATTACAATCTGGATGGTCCAGTATATATATTCATTGGGATAGGTAAAAAATTCCTTGACTGTCCATTCAGCACCATGTACCATCATTTCAGCGCCTTGTACTGCTTCCGGGGTCATCTATATCACCTCACATTTTCATCCAGGCCAAGATAATAAACCTGTGGTTTTGTACCATAAGCATCTTTCAGGATACCAACTCTTTCAGATAAAATTGTCTTAGTGACAGGGTCACTCATATCTTTCAGGTTGCCTATCTTTCGTGCACCAAAGGGACATGCATTCACACATGCAGTCGTCATGCCCTGGGTTATACGGTGGTAACAGAAGGTACACTTTTCAGCAACACGGTGAACAGGATGAAAAAATCTCGCACCATAAGGACAGGCCATTATACAGTAACCACAGCCGATACACCATTCCCTGTCAACCAGCACCACTCCGCTCGGGGTCTGATATGTCGCTCCAACTGGACAGACCTGAACGCATGGCGGATTCTCACACTGATTGCAGAGCTTTGGAACAAAGAATGCCTTGCCAATGTCCTTTGGTTTTACGTCTCTTTCCTGTATCTTCGGATCAGTAAAGCCGTCCCGCGCACCGTTTGGCGAATCTATGAGCGTTCTTCCATCCTTGAGTATTACATACCGCTCAACCCATGTCCTGGTCAGCGGAATATCATAAGGGACTTCGTTTTCGAGCTTGCATGCCTTTACACAAAACCCACAACCAACGCATCTGTTCGTATCAACGAGAAATCCCCACCTGACATTGCTCTCCTTGACAGATGCTCTCGCCTCAGAGGGACTTAATATCTTGAAAGCACTGAGCGGCAATGCCGTTACAAGGGCGCCTTTCATTGCTGTTTTTAACACATCTCTTCTCGAAAATTTCATTTACTACTCCTAAAGATCCGGCTCATGAGGGTCATGGCAATCAGCACATGGTTCCCCTTCATTATGTTCTGCAGAAACGATGCCCTTCATCTGTGCTCTGAAACTGGTTGGATAAGGCAGATACGC
>CAZVHL010000174.1:0-3207 GCA_964626925.1 uncultured Nitrospiraceae bacterium | reverse complement strand
TTGGTCTGTGCTGCCATAATAACTGCACCGCTTGGGAAGGCTGTAAACAGCCAGAAAGCATCTAGCTGGTTGTTTCCAAAAGCCTGGGCTGCATCATTATAGCCCATAGCATTACGCTCAATTTTGTCCCAGATCCCAAGGTGGGTAAAGAACATCTCACAATTGGCAAATGCACCGGAGCCTGCGTTACCGACACCGACTTTCTTACCGACCAGGTCTTTTGTGCTTTTGATCCCCGAGCCTTTTTTAACAACGAGTTGGGCAGGGGCACCGTAGAGATAAGAAACGGCCAGTACATCTTCATATTTCTTTGTATCATTTTTCATCTGCCCGTTTCTACCCAGGTATACATGACCTGAGTAAACCACTGAAAATTGATGTTTGCCAGCATTTACTTTACGTAAGTTTTCTACAGAACCGGCTGATGACTGTGCTTTTACAGTAAATCCTTCTATGTCTTTAACCGGCTTATAGGTCTGAATGGCGTTTGCTACTACCTGGAACGTTCCGCCAGCAGGTCCTCCGCCGAAGACGACTCTCTTTTTGGCAACTATGTTCGTGTTGAATGCAAATGTTACCATCAGCACTGCGCAGATACTGATAATTGGTATACTGAGAATCTTTTTCATCATTTTCCCTCCTTTTTTAAATGGTTTGCAGTTCTCTGCTGTTTATAGATAACTTTCTGGCATATACCAGAAATGGTATTAAAGGATAGTATTAGACTAAAAAGTATATCTGCATCTTATTACACTTTTGCAACTATTTCAACAACTTTTTTTTCACAGCCAGGCGCTTTAATTTGGCCAGATGACTTGTAATATCAATATCCTTTGGACAGGCTTCCACACAATTATATATAGAATGACACCTCCAGAGGCCGTTTTCCTGAATAATCTTTGCAATTCGCCTGTCCGAAGCCTTGTCCCTGGTATCAAAGATGAACCTGTAAGCCTTCAACATAGCTGATGGGCCAAGATAATCCTTGTTTGCCCAGTAACTCGGACAGGAAGATGTGCAGGATCCACACATTATGCAGGTTATGGCCTGAAGAATTTTTTCCTGGTCTTCAGGGCTCTGCAATCTTTCTCTTTCAGGAGGCGTTTCATCATTAATAAGATATGGAAGTACCTTTTCGTTCTTGTCAAAGAAAGGCTTCATATCTACTGCCAGGTCTTTGATAACAGGATAAGCTGCAAGGGGTTCGAGTACAATGTTCTCTGTTACATCCTTAATAAGTGTCTGGCAGGCAAGCTGGTTTTTGCCATTAATTTTCATTGCGCATGATCCGCAGATACCATGGGCGCATGAACGTCTGAATGTTAATGATCCGTCAATGATATCTTTAATCTTGATTAATCCATCAAGAAGCCGCTCAGTTGGTTCCATTTCTATACTGAATTTCTGCCATCGTGGAGACCGGTCATTTTCAGGGTCAAAGCGTTTTATTTTAAAGGTGTACTTTTTCAATATTTTCTTTCTGCGGGCTGAAAACGGGTTATAGTCACAGGCTTATAACTGAATTCCATACCAGTTTCGGATTTTATTGCAAATGTATGTTTAAGCCAGTTTTTATCATCTCTATCAGGGAAATCTTCCCTGAAATGACCTCCCCGTGACTCCTGTCTCTGCAATGCAGAGGAAGAGATAACCTTTGCCAGATTGATAAGATGATGAAGCTCGATCGCTTCGAGCAGCTCTGTATTGAAGATGGTGCCCTTATCATTTATTTCCAGTTCTGCTGCTTTTTCTTCCAGGTTACGTATGATTTTCGTAAGGCTTGTTAAATCCTTTTCATTCCGAAAAACAGAACAGTCATCCATCATTGCTGTCTGCAGTTCATTTCTTATAGCACCTGTTTTCTCTTTGCCTTTTTTATTCCGCAATACATTTATTTCATTCATCACTTTGTTGATCATTAATGGAGAAATATTTCTTTTGTCAGCATTTATTAAATAGTCTCCTATCGCGATCCCGGCCCTTCTTCCAAACACCACTGTATCAAGGAGCGAATTACAGCCCAGCCTGTTTGCTCCATGCACTGATACGCAGGCGCACTCACCTGCTGAAAACAGGCCATCTACTATTGCACCCTTTGCATCCCGCAAAACCCTGCCATCAATATCAGTGGGTATACCCCCCATTGCATAATGGGCTGTTGGCAGGACAGGGATAGGCTTTTCAGAAGGGTCGATCCCCATATAAATTTTACAGAATGTGGATATCTCAGGGAGCCTTTCTTCTATAATTTCTCGAGATACGTGTCTGAGGTCGAGGTGAACATAGTCTTTACCGTCTATCCCCCTGCCTCCTCTGATTTCTGTCAGGATTGACCTTGATACCATATCGCGGGGCGCCAGGTCTTTTATGGTAGGGGCGTATTTTTCCATGAACCTCTCCCCGTTTCCGTTTAGCAAAATCCCACCTTCACCGCGAGCGCCCTCAGTGATCAAAATCCCAAGCCTGTACAGTCCTGTTGGATGGAACTGAAAGAATTCCATATCCTCAAGCGGAATTCCGGCATTAAACAGGATACTCAGACAGTCGCCTGTACTGGCATGTGCGTTCGAGGTTGTTTTAAAAACCTTCCCGTATCCGCCTGATGCAATGAGAGTGGCTTTTGCATTAAAGGTGTGTATTTTGCCTGTCTCTATTTCTAATGCAATTATACCGAGACATTTGCCATTCTCGATCACAATGTCCAGCACATGAAATTCTGCGAAGAACTTCACTTCCATACGTTCACTTTGCTCATAAAGAGCAAAGAGTATCGCATGACCCGTCCTGTCTGCTGAATAACATGCCCGTCTCACAGGGGCCTTGCCAAAGTCTCTCGTATGACCACCAAAACGCCGCTGGGCGATCTTTCCCTCAACGGTCCTTGAAAATGGTACGCCAAGATGTTCAAGCTCAACAATCGTCCGAATTGCATCTTCACACATTATTTCGATCGCATCCTGATCACCGAGGAAATCACTGCCCTTGGTAGTATCATAAAAATGCCATTCAGGCGAATCAGGTTCCTCGTTACCAAGGGCTGCTCCAATACCACCCTGGGCAGCAGCTGAATGCGAACGGGTTGGGAATAATTTTGTCAGAACAGCTACTGAACCGTGCTTTGATGCATATATGGCAGCCCTGAGCCCGGCAAGACCAGAGCCGATTATCACAGTATCAAAGTGGTGAGTCATAAGAGCAATTATAAAT
>CAZVHL010000173.1:1972-3210 GCA_964626925.1 uncultured Nitrospiraceae bacterium | reverse complement strand
AAATCCGGTGATCGATATCGCAGCCATTAAAGCCTGCATAGGCCCTGCATCTTTTGGCCATAGCTTCATTGATTCGGCAAGATAGTCCGGAATCGAGCTGTAGGATACAAGCTTGTTTTTAAAATCATTCAATTGAGATGACGTGGGCAATACGCCTTTAAGTATAAGGTAGGCGGTTTCTTCGAATGTTGAATGCCTGGCCAAATCTTCTATACGGTATCCCCTGTAGATTAGAACCCCTTTTTTACCGTCAATATAACTGATTCTTGTATCCGCTACTGTTACGCCTCTCAAACCTGTATTTTTTATGACATGTTCTTCTGTCATCTTGACTCTCCTTTAAACAATAAAGATATTGTTAATAACATAATCTCTATTAAAAAATTCCCGGTAACGGGTTACTTTACTAGGTTAATAAGGCTCCCTACCAGCACCATCTCTATCTGTCGTCCGCTCATTGCATGTTCTGCTTTATAGCTTTCATCTTTGGTCCTGTTTATAACATTTAGATCTTTTCCTCTTTTAATACTGTTTCTGATATCATCGATTGCAAGAATATCATCCTGATCTATTCTGTTCCAATCATCATGATTAACAAAGGTTAATGGAAGTATCCCGAAATTACACAGGTTCTGCCAGTGAATTCTTGCAAAGCTTTTTACAATAACCGCTTTAAGCCCAAGGTATCGCGGACCGAGTGCAGCATGTTCCCTGCTCGAACCCTGACCATAATTTAACCCGCCCACTACAAATGAACCGCTTTCCCGATATTTTATGGCACGTTCATAATAGCTTTCATCGATCCGGCTGAAAGTGAATTTGCTGATCTCCGGTATATTGCTCCTGAACGGGAGAACCTTCGTGCCAGCAGGCATTATCTCGTCAGTCGATATATCGTCCCCCATCTTAAGAAGCACCGGGCCTTCCAGACTTTCAGGCATAGGAAGTAAGGGAGGAAGCGGCTTTATATTTGGTCCTTTTTCAAGCTCAACATTCTCATCTCCCTTTGAAGGTGCGATCAGCATTTCATTATTAATGATTATCTGCTCTGGTTCTTTGAATCCGGGATAATTCATACCCATGGTACGAGGATCAGTAATTACACCTGTCAATGCTGAAGCAGCCGCTGTCTCCGGGCTGCACAGGTAAACCTGATCATCTTTTGTTCCTGACCTTCCGGGAAAATTTCTCGGCACTGTGCGAAGGCTTATCTTTCCGGTTGCAGGCGCCTGTCCCAT
>CAZVHL010000173.1:0-1872 GCA_964626925.1 uncultured Nitrospiraceae bacterium | reverse complement strand
GCAACGATTTCTGTAAAGACATCTCCTCGCCCGTTGATCTTCAAAAAAACCTTAACCGCACTGTCTGATGGAAAAACCGTTGTTGTAGCGCCAAGTTCAGCACCCATATTTGCAATAACATGCCTGTCCATTGCACTGAGATTATCTAACCCCGGCCCATAATATTCAAATATTTTTCCTACGCCACCCGATACACCATAACGCCTCAGCATTTCTAATATCACGTCCTTTGCACTGACCCATTCAGCCAGACTGCCTGTAAGTCTGATTCCCATTATCTCGGGCATTCTGACAAAGAAAGGCTCGCCTGCCATTGCCATCGCTATCTCAAGCCCTCCTGCTCCCATAGCCAGCATTCCTAATGAACCGGCAGAGCATGTATGGCTATCCGAACCGAGCAGGGTTTTGCCGGGAATTCCAAAATGCTCCATATGAACAGGGTGGCTTACACCGTTGCCAGGCCTGCTGAACCAGAGACCATATTTCCTGCAGGCACTCCTGAGAAAGAGGTGGTCATCAGGATTTTTAAAATCCATCTGCAAGAGATTATGATCAACATATTGCGCAGAAAGATCTGTCCTGACGCGTGGAATGTTCATCGCCTCAAACTCAAGCATTACTAATGTTCCTGTTGCATCCTGCGTAAGAGTCTGGTCTATCTTCAGTCCAATATCTTCCCCGGCATTCATTTCACCACTTACAAGGTGGCTTTTGATCAGTTTCTGTGTAACATTCTCTGCCATTAAGTTACCTTCATTATTTTATTTACAATTATATCGCATTTATTATTAATGGCATTATGATTTAAATCATTAGCAGAAACACTCAAGCCCTTACTGTAATTATTATTAACAATTAATAGCTTAAATATGAGATATAAAATACATATAAATCCATAAGTTACAAAATTTCGGACAATTTATTAACTGAGATTTGTTATAATAATGTAAAGGATATTAACATATAATGATTGCGATCAAACACAGCACCCAATAATTATTGTAACGAAGGGCATGAATATTGGAATGATAAAAAGAGCAGCAGGTTGGTTAACTGAGTTTATTGTAAAAGCACTAACCAAAGACCGAGAAGTGTTTGATGTCCCCCCGTGTGATTTTGCTAAATTCCTTTTTGAATTGCGGCTCTGTGATGTGATACTGGTAGAGGGTAGGACACGGATAAGTGACGTAATCAAGACAATTACCCTCAGTTGCTGGACCCATTCAGCGCTCTATATCGGGCGGTTAAATGATATAGAGGATAAAGAGCTTCGCAAGCTCGCCAGGTCCTTTTACATGGGATCTCCTGATGAACATTTAATTATTGAATCGATACTGGGCGAGGGTACTATTATCTCGCCAGTACCAAAATATCAATATGACAATATTCGTATTTGCCGCCCTAAAGATCTTTCCCCTCAAGACGCACAAAAAGTGATCGAGACGGCTCTCAAATATCTTGGAACCAGGTACGATACTCGCCATCTCCTTGATATTGCAAGGTTTATGTTTCCGTACGGTGTGCTCCCAAGGCGCTGGCGTTCGTGTCTGTTTGAACATAATCCCGGCCAAACAACCAAGACAATCTGTTCCACGATGATTGGCAAATCCTTTGCCTCGGCTCACTACCCGATCCGCCCAGTAATACAGCGTACAAATGGAAATAAATTAAAATGGTTCAGGCGCAACGCAAACCTTATTACTCCAAAAGATTTCGATTATTCCCCATTTTTTAACATCATTAAATTTCCTTACATGGGAGACGATATGTGTGTTTACAGGAATCTTCCCTGGGATAAGAATGGTGTGGTTTACAATGATGAAAAAGAATGCATGAGCGATAAGTCAAACGGGGAAAATAAAGATAAGCATG
>CAZVHL010000172.1:0-3211 GCA_964626925.1 uncultured Nitrospiraceae bacterium | reverse complement strand
AGGGCTTATGATTTTGATATTTTTATATTTTTTTAAAGGTAATAAATGATTTTTATCGCCTGTAACAATATATTGGGCATCCCCGGCAACAGCACACTCAAGTATCCTGTTGTCCGAAACGTCATTCCGTATTACTGAAAGGGATACATCAGGTTTTATAAACGTTGCAATGCCCTTTATATATGAAACTGTTACGGTTACCTGCTTATTTGTCCACCTGAATTTTTCTCTCAAAACTGATTTAAGTTCTTTGAGAATATCCTTTGAAATTAACAGTTCGAAGGAATCTAAAGTGGCAAGCCGCAATATCTCCTCGCAATTAACACCGAAAAGAACTGCTGATATATAAATATTTGTATCAAGAACAACTTTCAAATATTGTCCTTGCGATGCTTATGTATTAACTTAACAACTTCTTCTTCAGATGTAATACCGAGATCCTGAGATGTTTTCAGTCCCCACTGGCGTATCTGCAACCACCGTTTGTCATTAATGTATTTTCGAAGGGCTTCCCTGATCATCTCACTTTTTGTACGATTTTCTTCTTTAACAATATTTTCTACTTCCTTTACCATTTCAGGGGGAAGCGAGAGTGTCATTATTTTTGTTGTCCTCATGTATCACCTCTTTCAGTATTACTTAGTAATACTGTAACATAAAGTTCCTTCAATAATCTGTCATTCTTTAAGCCCTACTTTCTCTTTGCAATATAGATAAGAAATGTTTATAATTTTATTATCTATAGTTAATATATATTAATTATCATTCAATATTCTAGTGCAGCTAATGCCTGCAGAAAGGACGGTAAAACCATGACAACTGTTAAGAAACTCCTTGAATCAAAAGATAATAATGTATGGTCCATTTCACCAGAGGCCACTGTATTTGAAGGACTTCAGGTCATGGCTGATAAAAATATCGGCGCCTTGCTGGTTACTAAGGAGGATAAACTGGTTGGAATATTTTCAGAGCGGGATTATGCCCGAAAAGTAATTCTTAAGGGCAAGGCATCCAAAGACACAACCATTGGCGAACTCATGACCAGGGAAGTCATATATACAACCCCTGAAGATTCTCTGGATCAGTGTATGGCTTTGATGGCCGCCAAACATATCCGCCATTTACCCATTATCAGCAATGACAAATTATTAGGCCTGTTAACACTTGGAGACGTAGTTAAAAATATTATGTCTAGCCAGGAGTTCAAGATTCACGAGCTGGAGAGGTATATATCAGGCAGTTTGTGATAATGCGTCCCCCCCAAAAAAACCTCTTGATAATTTAGGAAAATGAAGGAGGCTGCAGGGCAAAGAAAAAAGGGCTGTACCGCATAGAGTACAACCCTTTAATATTCAAATCTCTCTCCCCTAACTCCCTCAAGGGAGGGGAAAGGAAAATTTTATTATATCAATGGCACTATCAACAGTGCAACGATGTTGATGACCTTGATCATCGGGTTAATCGCCGGACCTGCCGTATCTTTATACGGATCACCTACTGTATCACCAGTAACTGCTGCCTTATGGGCATCAGAACCTTTTCCGCCATAAATACCGTCTTCAATAAACTTCTTGGCATTATCCCAGGCGCCTCCACCACTTGTCATCGCAATAGCCTGGAAAAGACCTGTGACTATAACTCCGATCAGTACTCCGCCAAGGGCCTCTCTGCCTAAAAGCACACCAACAAGTATCGGTGCAACTACAGGTATCAACGCAGGAAGCATCATCTGTTTGATTGCGGACTGTGTAACGATGTCAACACACTTACCGTATTCCGGTTTTGCAGTACCTTCCATGATTCCCGGGATCTCACGAAACTGACGTCTTACTTCTTCAACTACTCCGCCTGCAGCCTTTCCAACAGCCTCCATCAGAAGCGCTCCATAATAATAAGTAAGAATTCCGCCGATAAACAGACCTGACAGAACCAGCGGGTTTGAGAGGTCAAATGAAAGTTCTTCAGAAAATGACCTTGAGTACTCAGCAAAGAGAACCAGCGCGGCTAGAGCAGCTGAACCAATCGCATAACCCTTTGTAACAGCCTTTGTTGTATTACCGACTGCGTCGAGAGGATCGGTTATATTACGAATTTCTTCAGGAAGCTCCGCCATCTCCGCGATACCACCCGCATTGTCGGTTATCGGGCCGTAAGAGTCAATGGCCACAATTATTCCGGTCATCGAAAGCATTGAGACCGCTGCAAGGGCAATTGAAAAAAGTCCTCCACCCACGTTGTCACTGAAACCGCCGCCGATTGAATATGCTCCGAGTATTGCTGCTACAATAACAATAACCGGCATAGCCGTTGATTTCATACTTACTGCAAGACCTGCTATGACGTTTGTACCGGCTCCTGTCTGACTTGCTGCTGCAATATGCTTGACCGGACTGTAATTCGTAGACGTAAAGTACTCTGTGATCCAGACGATCAAGCCTGTAAGGATAAGCCCGATCAATGCAGCGCCAAATACACTGCCTGCAGTAAATCCGCCTGCCTGTTCAGGTGTGAGGCCTCCTATAAATGAAGCTGCTACAACATAAAATGCGATAGCCGCCAGGACACCAGAGACAGCCAGCCCTTTATACAGGGCTCCCATTATATA
Source organism: uncultured Nitrospiraceae bacterium (assembly GCA_964626925.1). Taxonomy (GTDB): domain Bacteria; phylum Nitrospirota; class Thermodesulfovibrionia; order UBA6902; family UBA6902; genus CAZVHL01. The sequence continues at coordinate 606 of CAZVHL010000172.1, read as the reverse complement.
TTCGTTTTTACCCAGCTTGACAAAAAATATTCCGATTATTGATGCGATAATAGAAACACCGCCCAGCATCAGCGGAAACTCAATCCACGGACTGTCAGCGCCAAATATAGTCTTTGCAAGAAGCATTGCTGCTACAAGTGTGACCGTGTATGTTTCATAAAGGTCGGCTGCCATTCCTGCGCAGTCGCCTACATTGTCGCCAACATTATCAGCGATAACAGCCGGGTTTCTCGGATCGTCCTCGGGAATTCCTGCCTCAACCTTACCCACGATATCAGCGCCTACATCAGCAGCCTTGGTATAAATACCGCCTGCAATACGCGCAAACACACTCATGAGTGAACAGCCGAAACCAAGCCCTATCAGTGCATGAAACACTTCTGCTCCGGCAGCAGCTTTGGCAATGTAATAATATCCTGCAATGCCTAAAAGGCCGAGACCTACAACCATTACACCGGTAACAGAACCGCCTTTAAAGGCAACATTCAGCGCTGGCTGAATGCCGCCGTGCGCAGCCTGTGCTGTACGGACATTTGCACGGACCGAGACCATCATCCCGATATAGCCTGCAAGCGCTGATCCGGCTACTCCGATTATAAATCCGAA
>CAZVHL010000171.1:0-3227 GCA_964626925.1 uncultured Nitrospiraceae bacterium | reverse complement strand
CCTTGCGCTCAGATCGGCCATACCGGCCAGCATGGTCAGAGGAGAAGGTGATAGATCATATACGTTCTCTGATCGGTACACACTTTGACTCTGGTGTTGTCGAAATATTTATGTCAATGAATTTTGGAAAGAAAATATGAATATAAAAAATAAAATGATTGGCAGTTATTTGTTTATTGCTCTGCTTTCCATAGCGATTGGTTTTTTCTCTATCAAGTTAATAAATCTCATTGAAGCGAGATATGTGAAAGTAGCCGAGGAAACAATCCCAATTATTGAGTCTCTTCAAGATTTAAGATTTGCAAGCCTCAGACTGGTATCTTCAACAACTGAGATTGCACTTATTGACCGTGTATCTGTATTCATTGAAACTGATGAAGCACTTACTATGGAAAAAAATGAAATAAAGTTAAGCATTATTAAATATAACCGTGCACTGGCAAAATACGAGAGATACGTTAAATTATTCCCCTACGCGCAATCCTTATTTGATGCTATTAAAGAGAATGGTCGGCTTCTAATAGTAACAAGTAAAGAGATGTTGGCAGCATTTAAGCAGATACCATCTGATTCAGAGATATATGACATAAAAGAAAAGCTTGAGACATATGAGCATAGCACTCTTAAAGCTATAGACGCAGCTCTTAGCCATGAAAAACGTGAAATTACCGAGAGAAAAGAGAGTGTAAAATCAATACTACATAATTCTGAATTAATAATAATAGTTGCCTGTAGTATTTCATTTATTATTGCAATTGCATTTGGTTTTATCGCAGCTGGATTTATTTCTCGCCCCATAAGAAAATTAAACAATGCCATGGAAGAAGTAGGAAGAGGCGATTTGTCTATAAAAACAGAAATAGAAAGCAATGATGAAATTGGGAATCTTTCACTCGCCTTTAATAAAATGACGGTTGATTTAAGGGAATATGACGAAACAAAAAAAATAAATGAAGAACAGCTTAAATTAAAAAAAGATGAATTGGAGCGGGAAGTAGCCATTCGTAAGGAGACAGAACTGGAGCTTAAACAGATGGCCCATTATGACAATTTAACTCAACTCCCAAACCGTGTTAATTTTCTATCATATCTTGAGCGCATGCTTAAGCGTACTAAATGGAAAAGTGATTATCTGTTTGCGGTGCTCTTTATAGACCTCGACAACTTCAAGATAATTAACGACAGCCTTGGACACATAATCGGCGACAAACTTCTTATCGGGGTTGCTCAAAGGCTGGAGACATGCTTACGTCCAGAAGATAGAGTTTCCCGTGCCGCAGGCAATGACAGGGTTTCACGTTTCGGCGGTGATGAATTTGCATTATTCCTTAATGATGTCAAAGACATTAGCTCCGCATCACGAGTTGCTGATCGAATACAAATCGAAATGCAAAAACCTTTTAATATTGAGGGGCATGAACTGTATACTTCTACAAGCATAGGAATAGCTCTAAGCGCCACAGGGTATAAGAATGCAGAGGATATACTTCGGGATGCCGACTCTGCCATGTATCGTGCAAAGGCTACAGGAAAGGCACATGCTGAAATATTTGATGATGATATGCACGTCAAGGTAACGAAAATCTTACAATTAGAGTCTGACCTGAGAACCGCGGTTGAAGAAGAACAATTCATGGTTTATTACCAGCCTGTTGTGTCAGCAACAGACAGCAGGATTACAGGGGCAGAAGCACTTATTCGCTGGAACCATCCAGAGCAAGGCTTCATTTCGCCAATGGATTTCATCCCGATAGCAGAAGAAACAGGTCTCATATCAACAATTGGGGAATGGGTGCTCAGAACAGCCTGTGCCCAAAATAAATCATGGCAGAATGCAGGATATCCGAACCTTCTCATGAAGGTAAATTTCTCTTCACGACAGTTCAAAGACGAGAATCTTACTGAAATGGTCAAAAATGTTATTAGAGAAACAAGTATGCCTGCCCAGCTTCTTGATGTTGAAATTACCGAAAGTATTGCCATGGCAGATAACAGTATTGAGATATTAAATCAACTGACCGCCATGGGACTACAAACATCTATAGATGATTTTGGCACAGGATATTCATCACTCGGCTCTTTGACTCGATTTCCGATTAATACAATAAAGATCGACAGGACATTTATTAAAAACATTATGATCGATGTTAATGCTAAGGCAATTATCAAAGCAATTATTGCTCTGGCTCACAGTCTCAAAATGGAAGTGATAGCAGAGGGAGTCGAGACAGAAGACCAGCTAGCTTTTTTGCAATCCGAAAAATGTGACAAGATACAGGGTTACCTTTTCAGCCCACCTGTGCCAGAAGAGGAATTCCTAAAGTTACTTGAGCAAGACAAGATCGGCTCTTCTCCAATCAACAAATATTCTGCATCAACTGTATAGACTTTTTAAATATTTTCCGGTGAGTAATTTGAGCTTACATCCTGGCAGCAGATGCTGCGATAAGGCCGCCTATAAGCCCACCCAAAAATGGCCCTGCAATCAGAACAGACAAATTATTAACAGCAAAGACAGGAGTAATTATCATGCCTGCAGATCCACCAATAAGAAACCCGACCTCCCCCCATTTGAATGTTAAATCATAGATTTTCTTTTTATTACACATTCTGCCGAAGGAAACAACCGAAATAATCCAGAATAATATAGCACTTATAAGCATGCCAAATATGCCTCCGGCTAATGAACATCCATATCCAATAACAGCACCGACAACTGTCCCCATCCCGATATACAAAACTACATGTAAAGTCTTTGATATAAATGAACTGTCAGCAAAAGAGGGTTTACCCGTAAAGTAAAGAACACTGACTACCGCACCGGTGATAATAAATACCGCCATACACGAGTAAAATAGAGTGTCATATTTTATTTTTATCTTAGACATTATTTAAGCTCTTATTGCGTATCAGCCTGTCCATGCAATAAAGTTTCACCATTAATCTACTTCGTAAATACATCTAATAATAATTTCGTCATTATTATATGTTATCTTGAATCTGTATTCCCCCCTTTGGTAAAGGGCCTGCCTGGCAGGTAGGCAGGGGTGAGTGGGAATTTGTCGATGTTATAATTATCAGAATGACGAACAGTGGAGAATGGAAAAAACTATGAAGAACCGATTTAAGCCATGACTATTTAGTGTCGTCTGCAGTCTTAAATCTCAATTCGCCTGTATAAATAGGCAATGCAAATTTCAGGAATAATGTAAAAAACATCGATCCCA
>CAZVHL010000170.1:0-3239 GCA_964626925.1 uncultured Nitrospiraceae bacterium | reverse complement strand
AGGGAGAGAACCATGATAAATAAAAATGCTAAACATACAATTGCGATGAGCGGCGCAACAGGTTTTGTCGGGTCTAACCTGAACCGTGCTTTTGAGAAGAATCAATGGAGCATTGTGCCGCTTGGACGAAATGATTTCAAATCAGGCATTGATCAACTTGCAGGAAAAATGAAAGATGCGGATATTATCGTGAACCTTGCCGGAGCCCCAGTGATCGGACGCTGGACCGAAGAGTACAAAAAAATAATGTACGAGAGCCGGATTAATATTTCTAAAGGCCTTGTAAGGGCATGTTCAAAACTGGACAGAAAACCAAAATTATTAATCTCTGCATCTGCTGTCGGTTATTATGCTTCAGGAGGACCGCACACAGAAAAAACACACAGGAAGGACAGCGGATTTCTCGGTCATATGGCACAGGACTGGGAACAGGAAGCGCTTGAGGCCGAAAAAATCGGCATACGGACTATCATTTTCCGTTTTGGCATTGTCCTTGGAAAAGGCGGCGGCGCTCTTCAGCAGATGATCACGTCATTCAAGTTAGGTCTCGGCGGGACGATTGGTGACGGATCGCAGCCATTTTCATGGATACATATGAATGATCTGACTCAGGCATACGAAGCAGCAATTGGGGATGATACGTATCGTGGCATATATAATCTTACAGCACCGAATCCGACTACAAATAAGGGGCTTACCGAGGCGCTTGGAAAAGCTCTCGGAAGACCAACGCTGTTACGGATTCCGAAATTTGTTCTTCGTATGAGGTACGGTGAAGGGGCAGAGATGCTTTCGAGTGGACAGGAAGTGGTACCGGAACGGCTTCTTGAAAAGGGTTTCAGATTTCAGTTTACCGAGATTCAACATGCGATCAATGACTGCGTGGGATAACCTGAAAATATTAATAAAATATGATAATGTTTCGGAAGATAGAAAAAAATTTGATGTTTGCTGGTTCGGCTTTACATGAGTTAGATAAAACAGAGGGCGGGAAATGGAGCATAGCAAAAATAAAAGTTTAGACTTATCTACTAAAAAGAATACAAAGAAAAAAACCGCAATTCGAGCCAAAATTGGTGGGATCATGTTGAGTACACTGATGTTAATGTCAGCAGTTGCACTTGTTTTTTCGGGAGAAATACAACTAATTACAATGCCCATTCTAGTAGTTCTGCCAGTAATGTTCTTTATTGGTATTGGTGTTTTTTTAAAAAACAAAGCTTGTTGGTACATTGCAATCATTTACTTGATTTATTTTATTATTACAAGGCTTAAGGGATGGTCAGACTTCAATAATGAAGATCCAGGAAAATCGATAGCTTTGATAGTTGAAGCATTAGTAAGCTTGCCGTTTATTGTTCCGTTATTGTTGCTTTTTTCAGACCGACCAGGCAAATGGGATTGAAGTGTAATTTTTTTTATAACGACTGCAAAGGACTCTAAAGATGAAATTTTTGTCTTCCCAGCTGACCTACTTTTTCCAGAATAGGACAATGAAAAAAAATCTACGCAACCTTGGCACGTTCCTGGCTGTTATTGCGGCAACCATAATGGTCTACAGTATCCTTTTTCATTTTATTATGGAGTATGAAGGGCGACAGTATTCATGGATAACCGGCTTTTACTGGACATTGACTGTCATGTCAACACTCGGTTTCGGTGATATCACATTTGTAAGCGATACAGGTCGAGTCTTTTCGATGATTGTTCTTTTATCGGGGATCGTTTTCCTGATGATCATGCTCCCCTTTACCATTATTCGCTTTTTTTATGCACCCTGGCTTGAGTCTCAGGCCCAGTCACGTACACCGCGTGAACTGTCCGAGGGCATGGAGAACCATATAATTATTACAAACTATGAGCCTATTGCCATGAGCCTCATAAAGAAACTGAACCAATACGATCTCAATTATGCTGTTGCTGTGCAGGATACGCAGGCTGCAACAGAGCTTCTGGACATGAATATAAAGGTTGTTATCGGAGAACTTGATAAGCCTGAAACATATTGGAAGCTGAGGGTAGAAAAGGCCGCCCTCGTTTTTGTAAATAATGATGACATGATTAATACAAACATTATTGCCACGATACGGGAAGTCTCGGAATCTGTTCCCATTTGTACCATTGCAGATGCATATGATTCGATTGATATCCTTGAACTTGCCGGAGCAACGCATGTCTTTCAATTTACCAGTATGCTGGGTGTTACGATGGCGCATCATGCTCTCGGAATGTCTACACAGTCCAATATAGTCGGCGCTCTCGGCGGTGTCCTTATCGCTGAAGCCTATGCAGCCAATACACCTTATGAAGGAAGGGAACTCATAAAGAGCGGGCTTCGTGAGAAAACAGGTGTTATGGTAGTCGGAATATGGCAGAGGGGGAAATTTGAGATTCCAAGACCACAGACCGTTATTCATCCTAATTCTACCCTTCTGCTTGCAGGATCAGAAGAGCATTTCAGAAGGTACGATGACTTTGTTGCCAGTTCCCGAACCTATGCAGATCCTGTTGTGATATTGGGAGGCGGCCGGGTGGGACAGGCCGCTGCCGACACATTAGAAGAACTTGGAGTTGATTACCGTGTTGTGGAAAAGAACAGGCATTCCATAAAAGACAATAACAAATATATTCTGGGAGATGCAGCCGATATTCATGCACTGGAACGGGCCGGCATTTCATCAGAATCTCCCTCTGTGCTTATCACTACGCACGATGATGACATTAATATTTACCTGACTATTTACTGCAGGCAGTTACGGCCCAATATACAGATTATCAGCAGGGCCACACGAGACCGTAATATCAGTAAGCTCTATTCAGTAGGCGCTGACATTGTCATGTCATATGCTTCTATGGGGGTCAATAAAATTCTTAACATTCTCAAACCGGATGAAATCCTGATGCTGGCTGAAGGACTAAATGTATTCAAGGCACATGTTCCTGATTTTTTAACAGGGAAAACACTTACTGAAACCCATATAAGAAGAAAGACCGGGTGTAATGTAATTGCGATCCGTACCGGCGATTCTTTTAATGTAAATCCTGATCCGACAGTTAAGTTAAAGAAGAACGAAGAACTGATTCTTATCGGCACCGCCGAGGCAGAAAAAGAATTCAAGAAAGTCCTTTCTTAAGTGGTTCAACTAAAATTAAAGACCTGACCCCCTACAGGAGTGTTGCTGTGACTAAACGCAGGTGGGACAGTTCTCCCTCGAATGCTTCTTTAATTTCAACTTCAA
>CAZVHL010000169.1:1740-3306 GCA_964626925.1 uncultured Nitrospiraceae bacterium | reverse complement strand
TGTTTATGATAATCCTGAAGTGAACATATATTGATTTCTTTTTTCAGTGTAACTTCAATGGCATTAATTGCAGCCTTGGCACCTGCTATTGTTGTTGTAAAAGGCACATTATGCTGAAGAGCAGCTTCTCTTATTGAAAAGGAATCTTTCTGTGCCTTTGCGCCTGTGACTGTGTTTATGACAAAATCTATCTCATCACTTTTTAACAGGTCAACACAGTGTGGCCGTCCTTCAGCAACTTTATTGACCGTCTCTGTTCTGATTCCATGCTGCTCTAAATATGCTGCAGTTCCTTTTGTTGCCACAATCGAAAAACCCAGGGAAATAAGTGTGCCTGCCATTGAAGGGAGGGGGGGTTTGTCTTCGTCTTTGACACTTATAAAAACATTCCCTTTAAGTGGAACTGTATTATTAGCAGATATCTGTGATTTGGCATAAGCCCGACCAAAATCTTTGTCAATACCCATAACCTCTCCGGTTGATTTCATTTCAGGACCCAACAGAGTATCAACTCCAGTAAATCTGTCAAAAGGAAATACCGCTTCTTTTACAGTAAAATGTGACAATGAAATATCCTCTGGCAGGCCTAATTCGTCAAGAGGTATGCCGAGTATTACCTTGGCAGCCATTTTTGCAAGAGGAAAACCGATCGATTTGCTAACGAACGGTATGGTACGGGATGCTCGTGGGTTAACTTCTAATATAAATATGTTCTCATCTTTAACCGCAAACTGTATATTCATGAGACCGATAACGTCAAGTGCTTTTGCAAGTGCCGTGACCTGGATTTTAATTCTGTTTATAATATCCTGAGATAAAGAATATGGGGGTAAAGAACAGGCCGAGTCCCCGGAATGTATACCTGCCTCTTCAATATGCTCCATGATTCCACCCACAATCACCTTCTTCCCATCAGAGATGGCATCAACATCGATCTCAACTGCACTTTCAAGATATTTATCGATCAGAACAGGATGCTCCGGAGATGCTTTCACAGCCTTCCTCATGTAATTTTTCAGGCTTTCTTCATCGTAAACAATTTCCATTGCTCTTCCACCCAGAACATATGATGGTCTTACCATTGCCGGATAACCAATTATTTTTGCAACTTCCAGCGCTTCATCAACAGACATAGCTGTGCCACTTTCTGGCTGTTTAAGATCCAGTTTGTGTAATATTTCTTTGAATCTTTTTCTATCTTCAGCCTTATCTATAGAATCAGGAGATGTTCCCAGAATCCTGACGCCTTCTCTCTCAAGCGGAACAGCAAGTTTAAGAGGGGTCTGGCCTCCGAACTGAACTATTACCCCCTCCGGTTTTTCTGTGTCAATAATATTGAGAACGTCTTCAAGAGTTAGGGGCTCAAAGTATAACCTGTCAGCTGTATCATAGTCTGTACTGACAGTCTCAGGATTGCAGTTAACCATTATCGTTTCATATCCAATTTCTTTTAAAGCAAATACAGCATGAACACAGCAATAATCAAACTCAATACCCTGTCCAATCCTGTTTGGTCCGCTTCCCAGAATAATAATCTTTTTCCTGTCAGTAGGATTGGCTTCACAC
>CAZVHL010000169.1:0-1640 GCA_964626925.1 uncultured Nitrospiraceae bacterium | reverse complement strand
TAAAATGGTTTTTCATATGTTGAATACATATAAGGCGTATAGGCCTTGAATTCTGCTGCACAGGTATCCACCATTTTATATACTGCTTTTATTCCAAGTTCATTCCTTAGCATCCTGATCTGTTCTTCTTCAGCGTTAACTAAATGGGCAATATGTTTATCAGAAAACCCATATTCTTTTGCCTGCATTAATAAATCTTCAGGTATAGGATTATCTGCATTCAGTGAAAAGTTTTTAATGTGAGTACCAAGATCAACAATCTGTTTGATGTTGTAAAGAAACCATGGATCTACAAAAGTAAGTTTATATAGTTCATCAAAATCCATGCCGATTCTTAACGCATGCGCGATATACCAGATACGCTCCCAGCCAGGTATTTTTAATTTTTCTTTGAGATTAACTGCATCAATGTTTTTTGATTCAAAACCAAAGCTGTCGATTTCAAGACTACGTATTGATTTGTGAAGGGCCTCTTTAAACGTCCTTCCTATGGACATGACCTCACCAACAGACTTCATCTGGGTAGTTAACGTAGCATCCGCTTCAGGGAATTTTTCAAATGCAAAACGCGGGAATTTGACTACAACATAATCAAGCGTAGGTTCAAATGATGCCGGGGTTTCTTTAGTTATATCATTCGGTACTTCATCCAGTGTTAAACCCACCGCAAGTTTGGCCGCAATTTTTGCTATAGGAAACCCCGTGGCTTTAGATGCAAGCGCGGAACTCCTGGATACCCTTGGATTCATTTCGATTACGATCATGCGACCATCAACAGGATTTACAGCAAACTGGATATTGGATCCTCCTGTATCAACCCCGATCTCGCGGATAACAGCGATCGACGCATCCCTCATTATCTGGTATTCCTTGTCAGTAAGAGTCTGCGCAGGTGCGACTGTGATCGAATCTCCTGTATGCACACCCATTGGGTCAAAGTTTTCTATTGAGCAGATAATGACGACATTGTCTTTATTGTCCCGCATGACCTCCAGTTCATATTCCTTCCACCCCAGAACGGATTCTTCCACCAGTACCTGAGTTACCGGACTAAGTTTCAGGGCTTTTTTGAGACTATCAGTATATTCAGAATTATTATGAGCAATGCTTCCGCCAATTCCGCCAAGTGTAAAAGATGGTCGCAGAATCAGGGGAAACTTGAGAAACTCAAGAGACTTCATGCCTTCATCCAGAGAACTCACATATGAGCTTTTTGGAGTTTCCAGTCCTATTTTTGTCATTGCATCTTTAAATAGTTCTCTGTCCTCAGCTTTCTTGATTGCAGGCAGCTTTGCTCCAATGAGTTCTACATTAAATTTATCCAGAACACCGTTTTCAGAAATTGCTATTGCAAGGTTTAGCGCTGTTTGTCCACCCATAGTAGGAAGAAGGGCATCAGGCCTTTCTTTTTCTATAATCATTTCCAGAATATCGGGTGTTAGGGGTTCAATGTAAGTTGCATCAGCCATTTCAGGGTCTGTCATAATGGTAGCCGGATTTGAGTTAACCAGGATTACCCTGTATCCTTCTTCCCTGAGCGCTTTACATGCCTGTGCGCCAGAATAGTCAAATTCACAAGCCTGTCCAATTACTATTGGGCCTGAACCGATCAATAGTATGCTTTTTATGTCTGTTCTTTT
>CAZVHL010000168.1:0-3316 GCA_964626925.1 uncultured Nitrospiraceae bacterium | reverse complement strand
TGGCTGGGGCGGGAGGATTCGAACCCCCGGATGTCGGGACCAGAACCCGGTGCCTTACCGCTTGGCGACGCCCCAAAAGTAAATATTATAGACGAAGTTTCTATTTTACATAAATGGTAATAATTTATAAACCAAGGTATGCCTTCTTCACATCACTGTTTGATAGAAGGTTGTCAGCTGTATCTTCGATTACTATACAACCGTTTTCGATAACATACCCTCTGTCTGCAACCTGCAATGCAAGGTTTGCATTTTGCTCTACAAGGAAAATAGTGGTTTTCTGCTCCGCATTGATCTTTTTAATTATCGAGAATATTTGTTTGACAATGATCGGTGCAAGCCCGAGAGATGGTTCATCCATCAACAGAAGGCGGGGTCTGGCCATGAGTGCTCTTGATATGGCCAGCATCTGCTGCTCTCCGCCACTAAGTGTGCCGCCGGCCTGATTACGTCTCTTGGTGAGAATAGGGAAAAGCTCAAATAGATATTCAATGTCTTTTTTTATCTCATCTTTGTCATTGCGAATAAATGCCCCCATATGAAGGTTTTCCAATACAGATAGTTGTGGGAAAATATGACGCCCTTCGGGCACCTGTGATATTCCCAGGGAAACGATCCTGTCCGGACTGAATCCGTGAATTTGCTGATCCATGAACACAATTTTCCCTTCACGAGGTGGGACCACTCCTGAAATGGACATTAGAGTAGTGGTCTTGCCGGCGCCGTTTGAACCGATGAGAGTTATAATCTCACCTTCAGAAATCTCGATGTTTATCCCTTTTAGAGCCTGAATATTTCCGTAGAATGTTTTTACGTTGACAAGTTTAAGCAACGAACTCTTCTCCAAGATATGCTTTAATCACAACAGGGTCGTTCCTTACTTCAACAGGGGTACCTTGAGCGATCTTTTTGCCGTAATCCATTACAACTATCCGGTCAGATATTCTCATTACGAGTTTCATATCATGCTCGATGAGCAGTATGGATATTTTTTCTTTGTCGCGGATTTCTGTAATCAGGCTGTCGAGATCTTTTGTTTCCTGCAGATTTAATCCGGCTGCGGGTTCATCCAGAAGAAGAAGGAACGGTTCGGTAGCTAATGCACGGGCTATTTCGAGACGTCTCTGTGCTCCGTAAGGAAGATTTTTGGCAAGTTCATTGGCAAAGTCATGCAGGCCTACTTTTATCAATATATCATGACTATTATTTACAATCTCATTTTCTTCTCTGACTGTAGAACGTCCTCTGAATATTGCGCCAATTACCCCTGAGTGAGTACGGCAGTGTCGGCCTATCATCACATTTTCAAGAGCTGTCATGTTTCGAAACAGCCGTATATTCTGAAATGTTCGGGTCATTCCCTTCAGTGTGATCAGGTTTGGCTTCATGCCGTTAATTTTTCCGCGCTTTTTACCCGGGGGTGAAATAAATATGTCTCCGCCTGCAGGATCGTAAATTCCGGTGATACAGTTGAAAAATGTAGTTTTTCCTGCACCGTTCGGGCCAATAAGCGCTATAATCTCTCCCTCCGAGACATTCAGGTCAAAATGATCCAGTGCACACAGTCCTCCAAAGTTCATGGTCAGATTGTTTGTTTCTAATATTATTTCCATTTACTGTTTTATGACGTCTTCCTTGATTTCTTTTAATTCATACGACCTGCGAACATTACAGATAATTCCCTGGGGACGAAAGACCATCATGATTACCAGCATTCCACCAAAGAGAAGCATTCTGTAATCTGAAAATGCCCTGAGATATTCAGGCATAAGTATCAGTATGAATGCTCCGATTACAACCCCTGGAATTGAGCCCATCCCTCCAAGAACAACGATAGAAAGGATCATGGCTGATTCAAGAAAAGTAAAACTGGCAGGATTTATAAATGTTGTTTTAGCGGCAAATATAACCCCAACCATTCCTGCCCATGTTGCGCCAAGTGCAAAGGCTGTCAGTTTTGTTTTTACCTTGTCTATTCCCATTGTCTGGCAGGCAATTTCATCTTCTCTCAGGGCGATCCATGCCCTGCCTATTCTTGAGTGCTGAAGCCTGTTTACGACAAAGATAGTGAATACGACAAGGCAGATCATCAGAAAATACATATATATGGTTGCGGACTGCAGAGAAAACTGTATGCCCGGAAAGGATGGTCTCGGGATATTTGCTATTCCACTGGGACCAAAGGAAAAATCATTCCAGTTTTCGAGTATCAGTCTGATTATCTCACCGAATCCTAATGTAACAATCGCAAGATAATCTCCCCGAAGACGCAGTACGGGGAAACCAAGCAGTATTCCAAATCCGGCGCCAATCAATGCGCCGACAGGAAGAGCCATCCAGAAATCGAGGCCGTAATGATAATTCAGAAGCGCATAGCTGTATGCCCCGACCGCATAGAAAGCAACATAACCAAGGTCAAGGAGGCCGGCAAGTCCAACAACAATGTTAAGTCCTAAACCAAGGACAACATACATAAGGACTGTTGTCATGATATTGGTCTGGTAAGTCGAAAAAATAAAAGGGAAGGCTGCTGCAAGAACTGAAACCAGAACCAGAGATGTATTATAGAATTTAGGTTCATTGAGTATGCGCTGTGTTTTTGAAGGAGTAATCGTTTGAATGGATTCTGCGATTTTAAGACCGGTCTCTTTTCGCTTAATAAAATAGCGCCAGAGAAATGAGAGGAAAAAACTTCCAACTCCAATTATTAAGATGTTCTTCCATCTCCATTCAACAAGCTTTTCAATAGTATTTACACGAATCACCATTATCGGGAATGTCAGGAACATAAACCATAGAGAGACCAAAAATGATTTTTTTATTTCTGTCAGGGATGTCATTTTCAAACTTTTTGTGATGATGACCTGCCGAGAATGCCCGCAGGTTTGAATATCAGGATCAGTACAAGAAGCGCAAATGCAAATACATCTTCATAGTCACTGGAGACATAACCGGTGGCAAAACTCTCGGTACAGCCAAGGATGAATCCTCCAAGAACAGCTCCGGGCACACTTCCTATTCCTCCAAGAACAGCCGCAGTGAAAGCCTTTATGCCTACTAAAAAGCCTATATAAAAGTTAATCTGACCTATATGGGAAGCGATCAGTATACCGCCTATTGCTGCCAGGGCGGATCCGATCATAAATGTGACCGAGATTATCCGGTTGATATCTATGCCGACCAGCATAGCCATTTTTCTGTCCTGGGCTGTTGCACGCATCGCCTTTCCTGTTTTGGTAAATTTAATCATCAATGTCAGAATGGTCATTGTGATTGCAGTTGTCAACAGGATTATTAATTCTGAAGAACTGAAGAT
>CAZVHL010000167.1:0-3331 GCA_964626925.1 uncultured Nitrospiraceae bacterium | reverse complement strand
TCAACTGGTGGTTTGATGTAAATGACATGCTCCTGATAATATGCAGGGCAAATATGGATGAAAGAGCCGTAGAAGCAACCAGGATCAACATAATGATAATCTGATATTTAATCGCAATCATCGGGTCAATGCCTGCCAGTATCTGGCCGGTCATCATTCCCGGAATCGAAACAATCCCTACAGACATCAGAGCATTAATTGATGGGATCATACCGGACGTAATCGCTCCCTTAAAGTTATCTCTGGTGCTTTCAGCGGGAGAAGCCCCCATAGCAAGGAAAAGTTCAACTCTCTCACGCTCTTTTTTTAGTCCGTTAAACCAGTTGTTGATAGCGATCGAAATGGCATTCATTGAATTGCCGATTATCATCCCTCCGATAGGAATAAAATAAATTGGCTTGTACCAGGGGTCTACCTGAACAATAATGCTCATTACAAATATGTTAATGATCATGTAGCTCAAAAACATAGACACCAGAACAGGGAAAAAATATCGAATCCTCTTTTCCTTGACTCTTCCGGAGATAATCCTGGCAGCAAAAATTATCATAAACAGGAACACAATCAATACGATCCATGGATTACTGAGCGCAAAAACTATCTTCAATATATATCCGAGCAGAAGTAATTGGAGAAAAGTTCTGATCGTTCCGACGAGCAGATCTTTTTCCAGACTGAGTTTCAGATAAAGAGAACATAACCCTGTTGCGATTACTAATAAGGTGGTTAATGCAACATTGAGCCAGGAAATATTTATTATTTCAGTCATGTAGTAAGCATTAACCTTCTGTCGCTCAATTTAAAATATTGGGGACATATATTGGAAAAACTGACTTTACTGTGAGTTGCCATGATCACAGTAATTTCACGAGCATCAATCAGAGACTCTATTTTTTGCTCGATCAGCTTTCTGTTTGCACTGTCAAGTGCGGAACATGGTTCATCCAGAAGCAGAACTTCTGATTTTAAAAGCATTGCCCTGATTAAGGCGATGCGCTGTCTTTGACCTACAGAAAGTTTTAATGCCTCATGATTGACAGGCAGATTCAACTGAAAGTAATCAAGCCATTCTCCTGCCTTATCGGCATCATATTTCTTATCTTTGTGAACGTGAAATGAAAAGGGGAATGTCAGGTTGTCTTCGATTGTTCCATCTACAGTATAAGGAATCTGAGGAAGATATAGAATGGCTTTTCTCAGTTCATCAATTCTATATTCACTTATCTCTTTGTTGTTAAAGACAATCCTGCCATTAGTGACATCATTGAATCGGTTGAGAAGTTTAAGTAGAGAGCTTTTGCCTGCTCCAGATTCACCGTTTACTATAATTAGCTGGTTTTTTTTTATTTCAAGATTTAAACCCTCCAGAACGGGTGTTCCCCCTTGATAGGAAAAAGAAACATTTTCGATCTGTATAAGGTTTGGCGTCATTAAAAAGCAACCGAATCAATTGCTTCCCTTAATTTATAGTAGTCGACAGGCTTAACAAAATATCCAGCTGGATTGACTTCCTCGGCCTCTTTTCTGATCTCATCATCCGAATAACCTGTAATGAAAATGACAGAAACATCATGGCGTGAAATTATTCGCTTTGCTGTTTCAAGCCCGTTTATTCCATGAGCAAGATTTATATCTATCAATACAATATCAGGCTTTTCCTGTTCAGCTACCTGGATAGCCTTTTCGCCTGTTGTTACCTGCTCACACATTTCATATCCCCACAGGTCTAAAATATGCCATAAATCCATTCCGGTAACAACTTCATCTTCAACTATCAGAATCTTTTTTTTCTTTTCTGTCTCAGTCATGCTTTTATGGGCAGTTGTTTTTGAATTTTATTACGAATTCTGTTCCCTTGCCTGCAATTACATTAATTGTCCCACGAAGCTGATTTTCTGCCAGTTTCTTGACGAGTTTAAGACCAAGTGTTTTAGTGTTATCGAAATCAAACCCATCAGGTAAACCTATGCCGTTGTCGCTAATTCTGAGTTCTATGTTGCTATCTTCCATAGTTCGAATAACAACTTTGATATTGCCAGTGCCATTGTCACCGAACGCGTATTTCAGTGAGTTAGTTATTATTTCATTTGCAATGAGTCCGCAGGAAATTGCGGTATCGATAGATATCAAAACAGCATCTGCATCGAATCCTATTGATATCTGTTCTGAGTTCATACGATAACCCGACAGCAAGGTATCGGCAAGATCTTTAATGTAATCATATAGATTAATATTAGACAGGTCTTCAGATTGATAAAGTTTCTCATGTACAAGGGATATTGACCTGATTCTGCTCTGGGTTTCCCTGAAAATCTTCGATACCTGCTCGTTATTAATAAATGCTGACTGGATGTTTAGCAGACTTGAGATGACCTGCATGTTATTTTTTGTTCTGTGATGCAGTTCTCTGAAAAGAACTTCTTTTTCCCTTAGAGATGTCTTGAGTTGCTTCTCGATCTGCTTCCGTTCAGTGACATCTCTGAAAATTCCCTGAATAAATTTTTTTCCGCCAATTTCGGTGACACTTGCACTTATCTCTACCGGTATTTTCTTTTTGTCCCTATTAAGTACAAAAATATTTTCTGTAATAGCGGCGCCGTTCTGAATATGCTGTTCGAATATTTTTCTATATTTTTTAGCATCCTCTTTGGGATGGAGCTGTGATTGATGCATGCCAATTATTTTCTCAAGGGGTATTCCAATTAATTCCTGGGCCTTCTTGTTTGCATATGTTAAATTTCCGGTTTCAGCATCTGCTACGAATATGGCATCATTTGCTATGTCAAATAACTTCCTGTATTTACTCTCAGATTCTGTTAGTGCTTCTTTGGTCTGCATTAACTCTTTTTCCAGTTCCATATCATGAACAATACTGTTTATCCTGTGGGTAAGTATATCAACCATATTCGGTGTTTTTGTAATGTAATCTCTGGCTCCCAGTCTCATCATTTCAACCGCAGATCTCGTTTCCCCGTGACCTGTAATTATTACAAAAGGGATATTAAGCTTCTTGCTTATGAGAGACTTAATGAATTCTTCTGCTGACATATCGGGAAGAAAATAATCGAGTAGTAACACGGGATTCTGAATATTGATCACTCTATCGAGTGCTTCACTACCCTTAAACGCACTTTCAGTAGCAAAACCCTCTCTCTGTAATACTTTCTGTATGAGAAGGTTTAGTTCCCTATCATCCTCAACAATGAAGATAACTGGCTGGTCATTTTTTCCGTCTATTTTTTGATTCTTGTAGGTCAATAATCTGGCTCCTATAATGCTATAAGCATTTAACTTATTATATATTCAGGATATTCTTTTGTAAAAATGAGAC
>CAZVHL010000166.1:0-3343 GCA_964626925.1 uncultured Nitrospiraceae bacterium | reverse complement strand
CCTACCAGAGAACTAAACCGCTGGCGCGGTAGTTTTATTAAATCCCACCTTTAGATAAGCGACCACCTTCAAGGATCCATAACAATCACTGAGATCATTACAATACCTCCATGAAGACGTCTGTACAGGCGTTTATTTTCCACAATTATGGAGGTATACCATGACACCAATGCGTCAAAAAATGATTAAGGAGATGTCATTAAGGAGGTTTTCAGAAAAAACCCAGAAGTCGTATCTTTCTTCGGTAACAGGACTTGCACGATACTTCAAACTGTCACCGGAGAAGATAAATAAACAGATGATAGAGGAGTATATGCTTCATGTGATACAGGATAGGAAACTGAAATGGGGTTCCTGTAATACAATCCTTGTCGGATTAAGATTTTTCTATATCAAAATGCTTGGGATGGATTCATTGTTCATAAATATTCCTATCAACAAAAAAGGCTGTGAATTGCCGGAGATACTGAGCAGTGATGAACTTGAGAGCCTCTTTACAGTTATGCCCAATCAAAAGCACAGGACATTACTGATGACCGCATATGCTGCCGGATTAAGGGTCAGTGAATTGGTGAATCTCAAGCTTGCAGATATAGACAGCAAAAGAATGATGATACGAGTACATCAGGGGAAGGGACGTAAGGATCGTTACACGATATTATCCAAACGCCTTCTGAAGGAGCTTCGTATTTACTGGAAGATGTACAGTCCCAATCTATGGTTGTTCAGCGGCAGAGATCCGGAGCAACCCCTTCCTTCCGGGACTGCCCAAAAAATTTACTACAAAGCAAAAGAGCGGGCAGGAATAAAGAAAGGCAAATGTATACACACATTGAGGCATTGCTTTGGCACTCACCTTCTTGAAGCGGGTGTTGACCTGAGAACTATTCAAATGCTGATGGGTCACAGCAATATAAAGACCACGATAATATATCTGCAATTATCGAAAAAGCACCTGTCATCTACTCAAAGCCCTCTGGATTTGCTTGAGATACCTGAAGGTAAAAATCATCCGAAGCGATAATTGCCATGTCTACAGCTTGCAGAGCTTCTTCTTTGGAAGTCGGCGCGACTGGATTGCGGGAAGTTCCCGGGGAAAAACCCAAATGGGAAGTAGCCGACATAATCCGTTTACATGCAAAACAGTATTGCCAAGATCGCCCATTACCCTTATCACACCTGAAAGTAATGCATTCCATAAAGACATGCCGCACCTCCTATCTTGGCGGCCACGTTGAACAATGCGATTCCTGTGGTTTTGAAAGATATGCCTACAACTCATGCCGCAACAGACACTGTCCAAAGTGCCAGGCTTTGACAAAAGCACGATGGCTTCAGGACAGAACATCCGAACTGCTTCCTGCTGGATATTTTCACACAGTCTTTACCCTTCCTCACGAGTTGAATCCTCTGGCTCTGCGCAACAAAAAAACAGTTTTTGGCATACTGTTCAAAGCAGCTTCTGAAACTCTTATTGAATTTGGCAAAAACAATCTGGGCGGACAAGCTGGATTCCTTGCCATTTTGCACACTTGGGATCAGAAGCTCCTTGATCACTTTCACCTGCATTGTGTTGTTGCAGGAGGGGCATTGTCGTTTGACAAAAGCCGATGGGTTTCAGCAAGGAAGAACTTTCTCTTTTCCGTAAAAGCGCTTTCAATAGTCTTCAGAGCGAAGTTTACCGAACACCTCATAAAAGCTTTTTTAAAAGGAAAGCTTATCTTCCCGGGGACAATCTCACCGCTTGGCCATGAAAAAGAGTTCTTGATCTTTGTTAACGGAATAAGGCAGAAAGACTGGGTTGTCTATTGTAAAAAACCTTTTGCCGGTCCTCAACAGGTGCTTCAGTACATTGGCAGGTATACCCACAGAGTAGCTATATCGAATCAGAGGATTGTCAATATTGACAATGGCAACGTTACCTATACCTACAGAGACAGAAGGGACAACAACACCCTGAAAACCATGACATTACCTGCAAAAGAGTTTATCAGGCGCTTCCTTTTACATGTGCTTCCCGACGGCTTTGTCCGTATACGGCATTTCGGGTTCCTTGCTAACCGCTACAAAAAGGAAAACATTCAACGATGCAGAGACCTTATAGGGATACCACAACAAATACCGGAAACTACTGAAAAGAACTCTCAGGAACTTATGCTTGAAGTAACCGGGATTGATATAACCATCTGTCCATGCTGCAAGAAAGGCTCTATGGTAGTTATTGAGGAAATACAGGCACAGTGGAAAGGCAAACCACAATACATGGATACCTCATGATTAATGCAATTGACTTCCCAGTATTATCAGTTTATGAAAAACACTATATATCCCATAGGGATTGGTATATCTTAAGAAGCCTTTTTTACCGGCAAAAAACAGTTCGTTGCTTGTCCGAATCTTTCAATATGTCTTCATATACGATTTGCTTTATGAATTGCATGATTCATAACCGCTAATCTTCAATATTTTTGCTTACAATCCCCATAGAAACCAGCTCAGTCAATATCCTCGACTCAGCGGCTCAGTTCTCTGGGTTTTATCCGTAATGCCTCCGGCACTACAGATAAAACACTCTCCAGAATGTGCTGTTTATGAATTAATTCAAAAGTGAGGATTGGTGTTTGAAATGATGATATCTCAATATTAATGTGCGGGGCAAACCTACAATTTACATTTTAAAAATATGACTAAATGTATAATGTAGGCTTGATCCCACACACTTGTTTTTGATAGGCATATCGTATTATCATTATCAAACCTTTTTGAGTGGGAACCCAATAAACAGTGATAGCGCAAGCCACAACATGATGAACCACGCACAAAACACTTTTTACAAAAAACCAGTTAGAAAAATAATCAATGAATAAGTTAAACATAAAACTAGAGAACTGTTACGGAATAAAGGAATTGGCGTACAATTTTGATTTCACTGTAAAAAGCACGTATTCAATATATGCTCCCAATGGAATAATGAAGACTTCTTTTGCCAATACATTCATGGATTTAAGTAATGATGTAAAGTCAACAGATCTAATTTTTAAAGAAAGGAAGACTGAAAGAATTATTAATGATGAAAACAATGCAGAAATCAGTAGTGAACAGGTTTTTGTTATTGTGCCATTAAATAATGAGTTTAAATCAAATAAAATATCAACCCTATTAGTAAATAAAGAGTTGAAAGAAAATTATGAACAAATTCATTTTAATATTGATGAAAAGAAAGAACTTTTAATAAAAGAATTGAAACCCCTTGCAGGTCTTAAAGCAAATATTGAAGAAACTTTCTCAAATGATTTTACACACTCACCCAAAGAATTTTTCAAATCTATTCTTCGAGTGAAAG
>CAZVHL010000165.1:0-3344 GCA_964626925.1 uncultured Nitrospiraceae bacterium | reverse complement strand
ATTTGAAGTTGTCTCATTGAGGCAAATGCTGTTAAGTATGCCAGTGCACTTATCCAGAGCACTGCATTGAATCCGGCAGATATCGCGATCATGATCGCTAAAATAGGGGCCAGTACAGAGAGAGAGGCATTTATTGCCCATGCCCAGGGTATCAATGCTTTGTTTCTTTGGGAAATGAGTTTAATACCCATTGGCAGAGGAAGACCCATAAGAAATCCCATCGGAAATATCGCAATTGACACAGCCGGAATTCTTGCGTATAAACCAAGTGAAGCTATTTTGCTGAATAGAAGAGGCTGGGATAGATTGTAAACACAAATCAGAACAGCAAGGAAAAGCAGAGAGAAGGGAGTTGCAATTATGGAAAACCTTGAACTGAGCATGCTTCCAATGCCTGAACTGATAAGAATGACAGCAATTATTACGGCAACAGAATAGGAAGGGTTTTCGAGAATGAGTATGCTTTTTTGAATTACAGAAATCTCGACAAGCATAAAGCCAAGACCGATCATCCCGAAATAGACAAGTACAGGTGTCATTAAATGACGTGCAGGTTTTTCTGCAGTTTTGTTCCATGCAGTATTGATTAAAACCGGAGTCAGGATTAAAAAAACTCCAATAAGCATAATTATCAACAGGACTACAGGTAAGAGGTAGCCGTTATTGATAAAATACAACATGTTACCTCCCATTGCCTGATAAATAGCTTTAATGTTGGATGTCTTGAGGAAATAATGAAAAAAGGGATTTTCATCATAAACAGGCTTGATATCGAACAGGTAATTATCGATAAATAAGGGGCGAGTATCGGGATTAATAATATTTTTAAAGCCAAGATAAATGTTAGAGGAAGATTTTATATATCGGTTTGTTTCTTTCCGTGAAATCCCCGGGTAATATACGAGATCAAAATTTCTGTTAACCGCGAATCTTTTAATATACCCAATTTCGAGATCTGTAAAAGGGGATTTTTTCACAAGAAGCGAAAGACTGTCCCAGCTCCTTATAGCTGCAATGTTTGCAGGAAAATTATTAATTCCTGATTTATCAAATGCCGCCGCGATGGTAGCAAGTATCCTGAATTCAGTCCTTGCAGGAGGAATGAGATACAGGTTGATACTAATTAGACCGTTCTCTTTGAGACTGCCGAGATATTCGATGAAAGCTTCAACAGTATATCTGTAATTTTCTGAAATCCCAAAATTTCCTGTGACTGATGTACCTGTCATCGGAAGATCAATTAAATCATAATATTGCCGTTTTTCAGGTTTAACTCTGTCAGCTGAACGATGCAAAAAGTTTCGTCCATAACCTGTCCATGAGTCTGTTTCAAAAATCCCTCCGGAATATTCACTGAATTTATCTTTTACAATCTTCAGCACGAATGGATCACTTTCTACTTTGTGGATTTTATGAGCGCCGTAGTATCTTGCCAATAGCACATGCAGTCCGCCCTTTGGGTCAATTATCAGCACTTCATTATTGTCGACAGTCTCATAGGCAACAGAGGCGGGCAGAAATTCCAGGAACTTTAACCTGGGTTCATCCGTCACACTTGTAATTACATTAACTTCTGCACCGTCTATAGCAAGGCCTGTTTGATCCGGTAATTGGTCGAGGTACTTGAGACTCAGGCCAGGGGCATATCTTATCCCGGGACTTCTGAAAGTATCTAAACGAGAGTAGGAACTGTTGTAGGAATCTAAATGCTGTGCACCGGGGTACTTTAAATATACGGGAAGACTCTTATATTGAGACATATTTATTTTTAAAAAATCAGGATGAGCAAAAAATAGCAGCAGGTTGATAAGTAAAAATAAAAAAGACAGTATCACAATGGTACGTTTACCAATAAAAAGGGCTCCGGTCAGGCATAGTGTCGAGGCAATTAATATCGCATATTCCGGTGAAGCTATATTCAGCAATCCAAGCACCAGAAGGGCGCCGGTACCAGCACCAGTAAGATCCGAGCTGTATATTTTCATTGATCTCTTACTATGAATAAGGAAGATAGTTGCTATCAGTAATCCTGAAAAGAAGAAAGGGATACTCAATATAAGGCAATAGAGAGCCAAATAAAATATCTGAAATTTTTCCCAGGAAAACCGTACAGGATCAAAGGGGATGTAATTCAAAGCAATATAAGATAAAAGAATCGAAATGCCTGCACAGGATGCGTAGACAGGAAGACTCGAATCTGAATAGATCAGTGCCGAGATTTTTTTCAGACCGGACCGTTTAGGCTCATTATTTTGTTCGGTGATTTTGATATTTCCAAAGCAGACAGCCAGTACGGTGCCGGCAGATCCTATTCCCAGCATCGCTATGCTTATAACCATAAATGCGAAGTGATACCACAGTGATATCGAAAATATTCTTATAAGCGAAATCTCAAATATTAATACAGAACAGGATACAAAGAAAACAGTGATGTAAAGACGTGTCATTTGAAATCATTATAGCATTGATATTATGGAATGGCTGTTATTAGTTCAACTATCTGGACAGGTTCAAAGTTAATGAGATATAATTTATTCGATGAATAAAATGTATGTGGTGCATTGAATGTCTATATTTTTATTGAAATCTATTTTATCTCTTATCATGATTATTCTTTCCGTGATTTCGATGTTTACAATGTTCGAAATATTAGGCAGGAATAAAACGGTTTTTAACACCGAAAGGATGAAAAAAATGCATAAATTAACCGGTAGAATTTATTTAATCATTTTCATATTTATTGCATTCTTCTGCCTGAACTTTATCGTACAGACCAAGGCAGAGCTTTCAACAAGAAGTGCATTCCATAGCCTGTTTGCCCTTACAATTCTGGTTCTGTTCGGCCTTAAGTTTTTATACATAAAGATTTACAGGAAGTTTTACGAGCATGCAAAAGTTATAGGTCTCTTAATGGCTCTTATTACATTCGGCCTTGTTGGATCATCAGGCGGATACTATCTTCTCGTATCAGAATTCGGTACAGATGCATCTTTTGATAATATTGTCCGGTATAAAAAAAGCATTACACTTGCCAAGGCGGAGGAACCAACATTTACAGAAGATGCAGAAGTTCAAACAGACCCGGAAAGTTTAGGAAAGGGTAAGAATCTCTTTGATGCCAAATGTAAATTTTGTCATTCAGCTTTCAGCACTGAGACCCTTGTCGGGCCGGGATTAAAAGGGATACTTAAAAAAAATAAACTTCCTGCAAGCAGGCGACCTGCAACTGTTGAGAATATAATCCGACAGCTTAAGAAACCTTTTAGCAGAATGCCATCATTTGAATATTTGACTGATGAAGAAATAGCGGACTTAATAGCTTTCCTGAACACCCTGTAAAAAAG
>CAZVHL010000164.1:1431-3366 GCA_964626925.1 uncultured Nitrospiraceae bacterium | reverse complement strand
TAACAGACTATCAGGCTTTTTCTGTTACCGAGGCGTTAGCAGCAATGTCCCCTGGTCGGTCTTCAGGTCCATGCGAAACCTTCCCAGGTAGTTAAGACCCAGCAGGCCCAGGCCAGGCCTGTTTGGAATATCAACAACAAAGGCCCTGACATCATGCTCAATCCATCCATCGATCTCTATTGAATCAATGACTACTGCTGCTGCCTTAACAGTACCACCAACTGTGGACAAAGTGTGGTTTGCCGGGCCCACTCTCAGCCCGAGAGCTTCAGCAGTCGATGAGGTAATAGTCACCATTGTGGCCCCTGTGTCTACAAGAAAATTCTGATTGACCGAACCGTTTACATAAGCATCAATAGTAACCCTGTTTGACCCGGGAGAAAAATTTACAACTATCTTGCCTTCTTCACCTTTCATATCAGATATACGAAGGGCAAGCAGCTGAACACGGTCCTGGTAGGCTGCTGGATAATCCATAATATACAAAAGCCGCTCAGCCTCCTGCCAGTCACCTTCAATGAGTGCCAGCTCAACTCCCAAAAGATGAATTTGCGGGTCATCAGAGTAATAGGATTTTGCTGAATCAAAAACCCTCCACCCTTCATCAATTTCAGCTTCTGCAAGCATGTCATGAAGCCAGCCCTGATAGTATTGCAGGTGCAATTTATCAAGGGCCGGGGCATCCTCGCCTGTTTGCCTGACAATATATCTGCCCGTATCCTCAATCTCATTAATTGCCGGTTCATAACCCAGCTCATCAGCCATAATTCTGACAACATCCAGAAATAAATATATGTCTTCTATTTCCTTTAGTGCAATGCTCGTAAGTATTTCCACAACTCTACCGCCTGATCCGCTGCGCATGGCACGGGTGACAAGCACGCGCATTTTTTTGATGATCTCTTCAGGTAATAAATATTCGGGAGTATCCTCAATGGAAAGTCGGGGCTGCAGCCTGAAACCACTGACAAAAGCAGCCAGCCGCTCCAGAATGTCACTGTTATTTGTCAGCGACAGGGCCCGGGCAAACTGCTCTTCCCTTCCATGAGCAAATGTCATATCATAAAAGTACCTTACCCAGGTGTTATACTCCAGGGCTACCCCATCTTCTCCGGGCCACATATATCCTTCGGCAAGCCATTCTCCAAAAGTCCAGCCAACTATTTTTCCTTTCTGAATGAAGATACCTGCTTCATTTATATCATCAGGCAGAGTAGCAGAAGTAAAGAAACCCCTGGCAGATCCGGCCCGCAAAGAAATTGATTCATTCTCATTATCGGACTCAAGGCTTTTCCATGAAACCGGCTCACTTTCATTCCAGTTAGCAATCTCATTGACTTCGGGAATACCGTTTTTACTGCTTACCTGCCATAGACCGACTTCGTCCCCGCCGATCCATAGTCCACCCGAAATACTGTATTCACCACCTGAGTCAGGATAAAAATTCCATTTATTTCCACCAAGACAGGCACGGGCCGGCAGGGCAAGCCATCCATTCCTGGTCATTCCCGCCCTGAACTTACTGGTCTGCCTACCCCAGGGATCGGAAACCATTATCCACCCGGCAACTGCATTCTCAATCGCTGTCAGGTCATCTAAAGGGATACCAGGAATTTCTGTACTTACACCACCTTCACTGTCTTTAAGCACTAAAAGTTTCTTCCTGGCTTCTATCAGCCGTGCCTCAAGTTCTTGCAGCCTGCTTTCATATTGCTCTTTTTCATCAGATGAAAGTCCGACTGACTCATCCCTGCCTTTATAGGCAAATATTACTGCAAAGATCAGCAGCACCATAAGAATAAGCAGTGCAATTCTGCGGCCTGAAGGGCCTTCACCTGTTTTTTCTCCGAGAGGCGAACCGCACTTTGAACAGAAACTCAATGAAATTTCATTATCTGTCTGACAGTGACGGCACTGTATATAATTCATATTTGA
>CAZVHL010000164.1:0-1331 GCA_964626925.1 uncultured Nitrospiraceae bacterium | reverse complement strand
CTCGTCAGTATAATAATTTTCTTTCTCATAAATATAGAGTGGAGGATCAATTTTTAACCATATGCCAGAGCCCTTTACCGCTTCAATCAACACCATCTTTGCTTCTTCCCCTGGTCTTGAATGCACAAATCTCATCCTTTTAGGTTCGAGCTTTGCCTCTCGAAGTATACTGATTAATTCAGCAAGTCTGAATGGATGATAGATTAAACAAAACTTGCCAGAATGTTTGAGCAGATATGCTGCGGTACTGATTAAATCCTGGAGTGTCATCTCTATCTCGTGTCTTGCTACTGCGCGTTCTTCATGATTGCTTATGCGCCCTGTCATTGGTTTCCTGAAAGGGGGGTTTGAAAAAACAAAATCAAACTCATTCGTATCAAAAGTTTCTCTTAACTCCCTGATATCCATTGAGAGCAATTTAATCCTATCTTCAAGTTCGTTTAATTTAATATTTCGCTCAGCCCTTTTTGCCAATGTCTCCTGGATTTCAACAGCAGTAATATCTGTACTATTCAACCTTTTAGCAAGTAATATCGAAATGACACCGGAACCGCATCCTAATTCAATCCCCTTATCAAGCTGCTTGGCAGAAATAAAATTTTCGAGCAAGACAGCATCAACACTGAAACGATAGCCATCTTTTGCCTGAAACAGCTTGATGTCCCTTATACTGTCTAGAGTTTCGTTAGATTCAGGTTTGAATTCCATCTTTAGATCCGCGGAATAATTTCCAGTAATTTATCAAAGGTATCTATTATAAAATCAGCATCTCTCAGAAATTCCAGGCTGCGAAAACCATATGTGACAGCTACTACTTTTATGCCGGCTGCCTTTCCTGCCTCAATATCATAATTACTGTCTCCTATTATGAGCGTCTCTTCCTTAGATACCTCATATGTTTCCATGAGATCGAATACCGGCACTGGCGAAGGTTTCTTTTCACGAACACTGTCACTGCCAAGCACTAAATCAAAATATTGAAGAATGCCGATACCCTCAAGCACCCTTTTAGAATATACCTCTCTCTTGTTAGACAGAACAGCTTTTTTATAATCACCCAATTTGGCCAGGGTCTCTTTTACCGATGGATATGCAACGGTGTTTTCTATGAGATGATTGTCATAATATTCCAGGAACCTTGTGATCACTAGATCAGCGGGGCTATCTGTTTTTCGATTCTCTAAGGTATAACTTTCAGGTATTGCAGCATCTGCAGGTACTAATGACTCAAGCAGTTTCGAGATCCCTGACCCAACCATCGCCTTTGTCTGTTCCACAGAAAATTCTTTGGTGCCAAAAGGGTTGAGCGCATAATTTAATGCATTTGTAAT
>CAZVHL010000163.1:0-3368 GCA_964626925.1 uncultured Nitrospiraceae bacterium | reverse complement strand
TATCATGAATTATAAAAAGAAAATAAAAGGAGATAGTTATGATAAAAGCAACAATAATCATAGCCACGGCAATGATAACGATATTCGTATTTCCCCTGTCAGAAGCCATGTCTCAGGGCAAAGAAAAATTCGCTGCGGTATCGCAAGCCACCGACCATCAAAGTTCTGGTGAGAAATGGAAGTTATTCATGAAGCCATCAAAAGCAGATCTTAAAAAGAAACTAACTAAAACACAGTATACGGTTACACAGCAGGATGGTACAGAGCCTGCATTTAATAATGAATACTGGAATAATCATCGAGATGGTATATACGTGGATATCGTCTCTGGGGAGCCGCTTTTCAGTTCCACTGATAAGTTCGAGTCAGGCACGGGTTGGCCGAGTTTCACTCAACCTCTTGAAGCCAGCAACATAGTTGAGAAGCAAGACACGAGTTTCTTTATGAAGAGAACTGAGGCAAGGAGCAATTACGGTGACTCCCATCTCGGCCATGTTTTCAACGATGGGCCGAAACCGATGGGGCTCCGATACTGTATGAATTCAGCTGCCCTCAGGTTTGTTCCAAAAGAGGACCTTGAGAAAGAGGGTTACGGTAAATATTTGACACTCTTTAACAGGAAGTAAGCTATTACACAAGCGATGTTATTAAAGATAGAAGTGTTATGAAAAACAAACTGGTATTTATCCTATTAACAAGCTTCCTGTTCCATGCTTCTCATGTCACAGCTGATAAAACTATATTGGCTGGTGGGTGTTTCTGGTGTATGGAGGCGGATTATGAAAAACTTGAGGGTGTAACCGATGTGATTTCCGGGTTTACAGGCGGAACTTTAAAAAATCCTACCTATAACGGCAACCACGAAGGTCACTATGAAGCCGTTGAAATAACTTATGATCCTGCTAAGGTTAGTTACAAAGAGTTGTTGGATTATTACTGGGTTAACATCGATCCATTTGATGAAAAAGGACAGTTTTGTGATAAAGGCCCAAGTTATTTAACTGCTATTTTTGTAGCAAACGAAACAGAAAAGAAATTTGCTGAACAATCCAAAAAGAAAGTTGTAGAGCAATTTCCTGACGAAAAAGTTATAACGCCAATTTTAAATGCATCAATCTTTTATCCCATTAAAGGTAACGAAAGTTACCATCAAGATTATTATAAAAAAAGCCCAATTCGCTACAAGGCCTATCGCTGGAATTGCGGTCGTGATAAAAGATTGAAAGACATTTGGGGGGATCAAGCAACTCATTGACATGGTTTAAGTATTATTGTGCCATACCTTGATGTCATACTCTTACCAACACTCTTTTTATTACTTATTATCACAGTAATTTCGTATATTAAATGGAGAAAGGCTAATTAACTGATCGAATGAAAATATTATTTAAAATCCTGGATTACATAATCTCTGTTCTTATGGGCACCGGGACCTTATTCTTTGTCTCTCTTGTAGTTAGTGAGAGTTGGAATATGTTCCTTGCGATGATTGTGGGTATGGTTCTTGGCATAGTAGTTTTATTGCTGACAGTGTTGCTCTTCATTTCTGTTACCACTGTTTTTGAGCTTTTTCCAGTGGGAATGGTTATAACGATGTTTACAGGAATGACTACCGGAATGATAATAACTATTGTAGAAATAGATTTTAAATTTATGTTATTAGCAGCTATAGCTTTCTCACTATTTGCTCATTTTTGGATCGATTCATATAACATGAAATTAAAAGGAGACGTGCAGATTGACAAGTAATACAGATACAAAATGGTGGAACAAATGGGACAATGCCGCTAAGACTTTTGACATAATGAATAGCGGTATTGAAGTTAGATATGGAGAAACAAAGCGTGAATGGTTCTCTCGATCTGCAGGACTGACTCTGTTGGTAGCTGTGGGAACGGGTCTTGATTTGCAATATTTTCCTTCAGAACAAAAAGTAGTGGGAGTAGATATAAGTTCGAAAATGTTAGAAAAGGCAAAAGGAAAATTGAATGTCAACACATCTAATATAGGACTTGTCCGGGCTGATGTTCAGATGTTAGGGTTTGCTGACAACTCTTTTGATTCAGTAGTGACATCTTGCACATTCTGTTCCGTTCCTGATCCGGTATCAGGATTAGAAGAACTCAAGAGAGTAATGAAACCTGGAGGAAAGTTGCTGATGTTCGAGCATGTAAGGAGCAATATTTTCTGGATGGGTCCGATGATGGACCTTTTGACATATGTGTCACGCAAAGTTGGACCAGATCTGAACAGGAAAACAAAGGAGAATGTTATTCAGGCAGGATTTAAGCTCAAGCAAGAGATTAATATCTACCTTGATATGGTTAAGTTATTTGAGGCTATTAAACCATTATAGTTCAGTTATTTAATATTTTTGTTTGCAATCCCCATAGAAATTAACTATATTATCACCATGGAAAATATTTTAATTAATCAATCAGTAGCTATACTCTGCGATGGAAACAATATTGAGCGGAGTATCCATAAACTCTCTAAAACAAAAAACGCAATGATCAATTTTGATAAGTTAATACCGAAATTGCTAAATGACAGAGGATTAAACAGACTGCTTTATTTTAGAGAAGGTAAGTCCATATCTTCAAAATTTGCTGATAGATTACATGAAAACTATTATGGCTCTGTTATTCCGTGTCATAAATCTGCTGATATTCCACTCTCGATCAAAGCAACGCAACTCGCATCAAAGGTTGACACCATTATCATTATGTCAGGGGATTCGGATTTTGTGGATTTGGTTATACATCTGAAAGGGGAAGGTGTAAGGGTAGAAATTGCTGCGGTAAGAAAAACAGCTGCCAGGATATTAATTGATGAAGCAGACTATTTCCATGAAATAACCTCAGAAGATTGGTTTGTATATAAAGCCCCAAGAAAGACGTAAGGGAAAAATCGAGAAGTTTATAACAAATCAAAAAATAGATTCGAGAATAGTCAAAAAGACGATCCGGCAACCTGCCGGAAATTAGACACCTCAGGAACCTCCATAACCTACAGTAACCTTATCACCCTCCACTATAACAGGGACTCTTCTGTCTCCCTTGGAATGCCTGAGCATCTCATCCAGCTTTAAACTGTCTTCTTTAATATCATAATATATTGAATTATCTGAATAGTCCGACCGGGCTTTATCTGTATAGGGTCAACCGGCCTTGCCGTAAATCAAAATTTTATCTTCCATAACAGCACCTCCTGTGTAGATGTATGGCTAATTATACATAATTTGCAGAATTCTTTATCTAACCTGCATTATTCATAAATATCATGATTCAGAGCCGAGTGAATAATATGGTTAAGCTCAAATTGCTTTTCATAATTCTGTGTGGAATAATTAACATCCATGAATTACT